>JBGZHY010000135.1:0-7764 GCA_041848045.1 Lachnospiraceae bacterium | reverse complement strand
TCTTTAAAATAGCCCTGCATCATGGTAAGCTCATATAAATCAGTCAATAAGGTTAATTCTTTGATATCCATAGTACTCCTTTGATGGGATAGCGCCTTTCAGTATCAACATCAGTATAGCATAAGTTTGCCGAAATTCAATACGGGAGAAGGGGCAGCCTGTTTTCTGTGTGTATTTTAAAGAACATCAGAAAAAGCACTTGAAAAAATGAAATAAAGTTTGTATATTGATATAGTTAGGGAAAACTAACAAAAGTTAGAACATACTAACAAATAATATAGGGATGTGCGTATCATGCACAGCGAAGGATTGACACAAGGAGGAGAAATGAGAAGAAGAGTTGGTACAGGGCTTTGTGTATTGAGCTCCGCTCTTGTTTTTGCGGCTGTATGGGCAGGAAATCTGCAGGCGGCGCAAACCGGCGCATGGCGTCTGGAGGGGAACGTATGGAAATATTATCGTCAGGATAATACCCTTGCCAAAGGGTGGCTGAAAACGGGAGAGGATTGGTATTATCTGGATCCGATAAGCGGGGAGATGAAAACCTCCTGGTTGGAAACGGCAGACGGTGCCAAATATTTTTTAAACACCCGCAGTGATGGCACAAAGGGAAAGCTTTTAACAGGCTGGCAGTGGATAGACGGCTATGCCTATTATTTTGCCCAGACTAAGGATACATCGGAGGGAAAGCTGTACCGTTCCGAAAAGACGCCGGACGGTTATTATGTGAACGCCGAAGGTAAATGGGCACAGGAAAACGGAGCGGTTTATTATACGGCAGGAAAGGGCTTAAGTGCAGAGAAGGAGCAGTCCGGGACTTCCGGTAAAACGGTGGTAAGAGGCGGCGGTTCAGGCTCCGGAGGCGGCTCAGGTTCCGGAGGCGCTTCATCCGCTTCGGGTTCCGGCAGCACGGCAGGAAGCGGTGTATCCGGCGGCGGAACGTCTTCGGCAGGCACGGCGGGTACGGAAAATGGCGGAAACAGCACAGCGGGAGGAGGCTCCGCAAACAGCGGAACGAATACCGGAGATAGCCAAACTCCGCAGAGCAGCCTGCTGGCGGCAGAATATACCAAGCTGATTGACCTGGGATGGATAGAATATGTGGTTATCCATTTCAATGAGGGCAGCTATGAGAATTACAAGGTTTACGTGAACGGAACGGACGTGTCCGCAGCCCTGTCCAAGGTCGATGACAGCGGAAAGATTGTAAAGTGGGCGACAACGGTGGTAGCGCCGAAGAATCTGGAAGTGGTCAGAACCGGGGACGGAAAACGAGAGAGCCTGGTATTGGCGAACGGAAAGAATGAAGCCCCTGTGGAAGTGGGAAGCACGGACAGCGCACCGGCATATATTCTGACCAACGGACCGATCAGCGTGTTTGATTATCATTTGGATAATTATGACGAGAACGGCAATGTGAGAAGATTCCCTTCCGCCAGCAGTTTTGATTTAAGCGGTCTGCGAAAGAAAAATCACGTAGCGGTTCTGCCGAGCGCTTACTATTCACCGGATGTCAGCATTGATGCGGCAGGAAACGGCAAAATCAAGATTAAGCTCTCCTTAAATGAAGAGAGTAAAAAATGGTTTGACGCCCTGTCCGAAATCAAGATTCTGGACTATGAATATAAGACCCTGAAGGTGAATCCGGTATATACCGCAAGCATAGAAACCGGCTTTGGTCTGACGGGAGTCATTGAAATTACACTGCCGCAAACCAATGTCAGCAATCGCGGAAGGTATTTTGTAAATTTGGCTTCTTCTTATGCGGAGGCAAAATATACGGTACCGGTGCATCTGGTAAGCAATGTGGAATACAGCCTGCAACAGAGTACGGAAACACCGGATCCGAAAATCGGCGCGGCGGACGTTTTGTTTACGATACAGGGAGCAAATGGGGAAACCTTCGGCAATGATTTGAAAATGCCGGTAACAGGCGTGGATTTGACCTTCCCGAACGGCAGCACCAAGTCCTTGAAGAACATTGAAGAATATAGTGTTATTTTTAACGTACTGCATATATATGAGAAGCATACGGATAAGGATACCAAGGAAACCAAATATCTGATTACGGAGCCGGGTGTTTATACGGTAAAGGTATATGCAGACGGCTATAAAACCATAAGCAAGAAGTTTGAAATAGGAGCTGCCACCAATACGGCTTCCGGCAGTGTTTCCGGTGCGGAGGCATCAACACTGGAAAGCTTTGCGGTGGATGCCTATTCCTCCGCAACAGGCGGCGGCAGTATCGGCGGAGGCGGTTCTTCTTCCGGAGATGCTTCCGGCGGCGCTTCTTATAATATCAATGCCAACCTTTTGTTTGACCATGATTTGCTGGCCAATGCCCTGATCTTGAATGCAATCGGACTGCGGAATGAGGCGGCAACCGGCGTGGTGGATCGTTTCTTTGCCAGACAGAAGCCGGAGGGCGCACTGGAAAGCGACATTGCCGTGGTATACAGCCAGGCGGATTTCCTGAATAAGGTAAAGGATGCAAGACTGGAAGAAAACAGACGCTTAAGCTTTGCAGATTATGTTACCTCTTCTCCTAAGACCGTCAGCTATCCGGGCAATATCAAGCGGGTTTTGGAAGACGGAAAGCTGGGACCTCTGGAGCGTTTGGCGGAGTCCAGGGGCTTGGAGGCAGGAAATGTCAGCGGTACAACAGCCAATGAAGATGAGAATTTCACCTTAGTCTTTGAAAATACTGCTTACCTTGCCAATGTGGAAGGTATTTATGTAAACGGAAACGGTACAGCCTTAAGAAGCGATGATTATCTGAAGCAGTATGAAATTGTGGACGGCAACAAGCTGCTCATCAAAGCGGAAGTATTGAAAAACAGCTTCGGAAAGCCGTATGTGGGTAAGCACACCCTCAGCATTTACGCCAAGGATTATCAGAGAAAAGATATAGAATTGACGGTAAAGAGTGTGGAAGAGGACTTTGTGCTGTCAGTGGAAACGACAGATATTAAGCTTGGCAAGGAGATTGTCTTTAAGGCAAGTGCGGAAGGCAGTACAAAGGGCAGATTCCTGGCGAACTTAAGAAGCGTAACCTTGTTGAATGCGGCTCAGGAAGAGGATGCAGTTTTGCCTTTAGGACAGGAAGCTTCGGATAAGGGCTACAGCATTGCCGACGGCAAGCTGATACTGGCAAAGGCAAGCATTGCGGAGGCCGGCAGCTATACCTTGGTGCTGCAGGCAAACGGCTATGGACAAAAGCGTGTAAGCTTTACGGTGGCGGAGGCGGATAATGCGGGAGGTACTGCGCAAAATCCGGCAGAGCCGGCAAAGAAAGCGGTTCCGGCATATCATTCTTATACCTTGAAGAAGAAACCGGAGATATTTAATTATAATAACGAAGTCGATGCTTATGTGGTGGAATTTACCTTTGCCAATACGGAAGGAGCCGATAAGAAGATTGCCGATTGGCTGGCATCCTCTTCACTTTCCGTTACGGTTAACGGTACGGCATACACAAGAAGCTTTTCCGGCACACCGGCAAATCAGTTTATGGCAGGGCAGGAGCCTAGCGGTGTGTATGGAGGTGCCAGAAAATACCTTTATCTTGCGGAAACGGCATTCAATAAGAATGGAAGCAATGAAATCCTGATTCAGGCAGAGGGCTATGAGGACCTGCGCTTTACGATTGCTCCGGGGACCAATGCGGGCGGTTCCGGCACAACAACGCCGGTGGATAACGGAAGCACGACGACACCTCCTGCAAACGGAGGCAACACAGACGTGACAGGTTTGGCAGTGCCTGCCTATAAAAAGGTTTTCAAAAGAGAGAGTAAGTATACCGGAAACGGCATACGTATTGAGTATGAGGCAGGAAACGCTGAAGCGGCAGCCTTTTTGGCAAAGCTGGCGGACAGACATACAAGCGGCAATGTGGTAAAGGTTAACGATACGGTATATACCTATATCGACAGAGGCTCTTATCCTTATGGCAATACGGCAAAGTATGCTGTACAGGTTAATTCTAACGGTAGAAATGAAGCCATTATCCTAAGTCTTTCCGGTATTGTGGAGGGACAGGACAATAAGATTGAAATTCAGGCGGAAGGCTATCAGCTGCTGACCCTTTATGTGGATGCGCAGGGGAACGTGGTGGAAGCGCCGAACAGCAATATCCCGGATACCGGAGAGAATTTAAAGGATACGCCGGTATTGGCGGCAGCAAGAAAGACAAGTAACTTTTTTGAAGGAGAGCATATTTCTTTGTACTTCGGAAGCGAAGGCAGCGTGTCTAATGAGCTGGGTACAGAAATCGAAGCGTATTTAAAGGCTGCTAATATTCGCGTCAACGGTGAGGAATACAGCCTTGTGGAAGGGTACGGAAGTTTGGGAACCAAGCAGTATAAAGTGATCAATCATCCGACTTATGGCGGAAAAAGAACCATTTTATATTTGAAGGCTTCCGTGCTGACGGAGGCGCAGAACAGCTTTGAAATCAGTGTTGAAGGTTATAAGACAAAAACCATTAAGCTGGATGCAAGCGGTGCAATTATAGAATAATCAGAAACGGGATATCGCCTTGCTGCGCCCCCTTTCAGGCAGATGAGTAAAAAAAACTGCTGCCTGGGAGGGGGCGTATTTTCGTGGAAACTTATTTTCTTACGCGGGACCTGTCTTTTTCTTTATGCCAATCAGTGTTATAATCAAGTAAAGAAAAGCTAAGTGAGAGGATGGGCATGAAGAATATATGTCTGGGGATTCTGGCACATGTAGATGCCGGAAAAACCAGTTTATGTGAAAGTTTATTGTACAAAACCGCTTCTATTCGCAGTGCCGGAAGGGTGGACCACGGGGACAGCTTTCTGGATACGGACAGCATTGAAAGGCAGCGGGGGATTACGGTCTATACCAAGACAGCCGTATTTACGACGGGAGATTTGCAGGTTCAGTTGGTGGATACGCCGGGACATGTGGATTTCGGTGCAGAAACGGAGCGTTGTCTGCGGGTTCTGGACTATGCTCTGTTGCTGGTTTCGGCGACAAGCGGTGTACAAAGCCACACCAGAACCTTGTTTCACATTTTGGAGCGTTATAAGGTACCCTGCCTGATATTCGTCAATAAGATGGATATTTTTGCGGGGAAGCGGGAAGAACTGTTGGCGGAAATCAAAAGCAAGCTGGCTTCCTCCTGTACGGATTTTGCCAATCCGGATGGACGGGCATTCGCGGAAGAGCTTGCTTTATCCGGTGAGGAGCTGATGAACCGTTATCTGGCGGGAGAGAAGATAGGGGATGAAGATATTGCCGCTGCAGTGGGAAGGCGGGAGATTTTTCCGGTATTTTGGGGTTCGGCTTTGCGGAACGAAGGAATAGAGGAGCTTTTATCGGCTTTGGAGAGGTACAGCCTGCAAAAAAAATACGGAGAAAGTTTCTCCGCCCTGGTTTATAAAATCAGTCGGGACAAGGCAGGGACAAGACTGAGCCATGTCAAGGTCTTGGGGGATTCCTTAAAGGCAAAACAAAGTATCGGAGAGGAAAAGGTGAACCAAATCCGCCTCTACAAAGGAGAAAAATACGAAAGTCCGACAGAGGTGCAGGCAGGAAGCATCTGTGTGTTGACGGGACTGCAGAATACCTTTGCGGGTCAGTATATCGGTGAGGACAGACCTAAAGCGCCCCCGGTTTTGGAACCGGTTTTGCGTTATCGTATGCTGCCGCAGGAGGGGACGGATATCAGGCTTTTGTATCCGAAGCTGCAGCTTTTGAACGAGGAGGAGCCGGAACTGCAGATTTCTTATGATGGAGAAAGTGAGAGCCTGCACATCAGTCTGATGGGAGAGGTGCAGCTGGAGATTATACAAAGCAAAATCAAAGAGCGCTTTGCTGTGGATGTTTCTTTTTCGGAAGGACATATTGTATATAAAGAGAGCATTAAGGGTGAGGTGTTGGGCTTGGGACATTTTGAACCTTTAAAGCATTATGCGGAGGTACATCTGCATTTGGAGGAGGGGGAGCCGGGAAGCGGTATCAGGGCGGTTTCGGACTTGGATCCCAATTTGCTGCCTGCAGGAAGCGGAAACAGTCTGCTTTCTTTTTTGGAAAAAAATCCTATGCGGGGTGTTTTAATCGGTGCAAAGCTGACGGATGTAAAAGTCAGGCTGAAGGCGGCGAAGCTGCATCAAAAGCACAGCGAAGGCGGGGATCTTCGGGAGGCGGCGCTGCGTGCCTTTCGGCAGGGGCTTTTACAGGCCCGCAGCGTGATTTTGGAGCCATATTCCGATTTTGAATTGTTTGTGCCCACCCTTAATCTGGGTCGATCCTTAAATGATTTAAACGCTATGCATGCCCGTATGGAGCCGCCCTTGATCCGGGGGGAAGAAGCGCTGATAAAGGGCAGGGTTCCTTTGGTGAATATACAAAACTATCACAGTATTCTGGCGGCCTACAGCAAAGGAGAGGGCAGTTTGAGCCTGCGTTTTGCGGGATATGAGGAATGTCATAATGCACAAGAGGTTTTGGCGGCATCAACTTACCTGCCGCTGGAGGATATGGAGTATCCGGCATCTTCGGTTTTCTGTGCCCGAGGAGAAAGCTTTTTGGTAGAATGGGATCAGGTACAGAATTACGTGCATTTGCCGCTTGCGCCGGGATTTTATTCGGGGCAGGAGGAAGCGGAGGCTAAACCGCAGCATAACTCTTATGAAAAGGAAAAGGCGGATGCACAGGAGCTGATGGATATTTTTGAGCGGACATATGGTAAAATTAAGCCTCGTATCGGGGACTGGGATAAGCCGGTGAAAAAACCGGTACCGGAAAAGGAATATGTGTTCAAAAAAACGGAAAAATTGCCGGAATATATCCTGGTGGATGCCTATAATGTGATTTTTGCATGGCAGGACTTAAAGGAGCTGGCTGCTCTGAATATTGATTCTGCCAGGGATAAGCTGATGGATATGCTGTCGGCTTATGCGGCTTATGTGGAAGCAAAACTGATTCTGGTTTTTGACGCCTATAAGGTGCAGGCGCATAAAACAGAGGTTTTGCGTTACCATAACATTGATGTGGTGTATACCAAAACAGCGGAAACGGCAGACCAATATATTGAAAAAACTGCTCAAAAAATGAGTGGGAAATATCGGGTCAGCGTTGTGACTTCCGATGCCTTGGAGCAGATTATCATTCGTTCCCAGGGCTGTACCTTAATCGGTTCCAGGGAATTTTATCAGGATATGCAGGCGCTTTTGGAGAGTAAACGAAAGGAGCATAGAGAGAGGCGAGAGAGCGGAAAAAGCTATTTGTTCGACGGTGTGGAGGGAGAGCTGAAGGAGCAGCTGGAAGACTGGCGCTTGGGCAGAAAGGAAGACTAAAAAGACAGGGGCTTTAAGAGTCCCTGTCTTTTAAATCTATATATTTAGTGTCCGCACTGACCGTTACAGCCGCCGCCGCTACAACCGCAACCGCAGCCTCCACCTTTTTTCTTATTTTTGTAAATGCTGTAAACGGCAGCAGCAACAATGAGAAGCAAAATAGCTCCGAAAATATAGGTTCCCATGGCGCCACCTATACCGTAAGGCCCTGTGCTTTGCCTGCACGCCTGCTCTGGGCAAATTTATTCGGCCTGAAGAGGAAGTAAAGCAACACGCCTGTCAGAAGCAAAGCAAAGGTCAGACCGATATAATTGATTGCGCCGCCGCTAAGGGCTGTGCCGATCTGGTATACAATCAAGGCAACCACATAGGCAAAGCCGGTCTGGTAAGCAAGTGCGAACCAGGTCCACTTTGCGGAGTTCATTTCTCTTTTCATTGC
>JBGZHY010000134.1:0-21398 GCA_041848045.1 Lachnospiraceae bacterium | reverse complement strand
TCATCTAAAGAAATATTATCTATAATTAGATTTTTATATTTTTTTTCCATTAGCTTTCTATCTGATACTAAAATATCTATCTGATAATCTCTTTTTATATGTGATATGATATCCTCTGCTGATATACTTAAAAAATCATTTTCTGAGCAACGAATAACCCCATATTCATATATCAATTCATCTTTTGTTTTATTTAAAATAATTTCTCCTTTATGAATAAAGACAATATAATCTGCAATTTTTTCTAAATCACTAGTAATATGAGAAGATAATAAAATAGAATGATTTTCTTGCTTCACAAATTCCAGAAGCACATCTAAAATTTCATCTCTCATAATCGGATCAAGCCCGCTCGTCGCTTCATCTAATATCAATAGTTTCGATTCATGAGAAAGTGCTACTGCAATAGCAAGTTTCATACTCATTCCTCTTGAATAAGTTTTTATTTTTTGACATCTAGGCAAGCCGAAACGCTTGAGATATTCTTGAAAACATGAATTGTCCCATCTCCTATAAATTTTTTCAAAAATATTAGATAGTTGTGCTGCCGTTAAATGCTCAGGGAAATTATTACTATCATATACCACACCAATATCCTCTCTTATATCAGTATCTTCATCTGACATTTCTTTTCCAAATATTTCTATCTTTCCACTATCTTTTCTTAAAACATTTAAAATACAATTCATTGTGGTAGATTTCCCGGCACCATTTTCACCAATAAAACCTAGTATGCTTCCCTCTGGTAATGAAAAAGATATATCTCTAATAGAAAAATCTGATTTCTCATATTTTTTATTAACATTGTTTAGTGTTAAAATATTATTCATTTTACTCATCCTCCAAGTATAAAATCTTTAATATCTCAGTAATTTTTGCTATTGATATTGCATTTTCTTTGGCAACTTCAATTGCTAATTGCAGATATTCTTCCATTTTTTTCTGCTGTTGCTCTTTATAAAACTCCTTATTCCTCGCTAATACATATGTTCCTCTACCTATCTCAGTTTCTATAAAACCATCTCTTTGCAACTCTTCATAGGCTCTTTGAACTGTAATAACACTCACATGGATTGATTTAGCCAATGCTCGCATTGAAGGAAGGCTCTCTCCAGCAGTCAATTCTCCACTCATAATCATATTTTTTACCTGAGAAATAATTTGTTCATATATTGGTTTATCTCTATTATTGCTAATAATTATATTCATAAAACTTCCCCTCTCTTTTTATTGTACTCATTGTGCTTATTGTATAAATACAATATTATCATTTAGCTATCATCCTGTCAATAATAAGATTCAGCGTAGCCTTAAAAACACACCGAATATATTATTATCTCCCCACCTCTTTCAGCTTCTTCATATACCTATAATTGTACTCTCGCTTCTTTTTGGATCTATATTAAAAAAGTAGACACCAAAAAGGAGGTATTTACTCATGTCCACTGATAAAACAGGAATATGGTATGACGAAAGCTTCAAACGAACTCTTTTTAACCTTTATCAATCCGGAAGCAAAACCCAAGTAGCACTGTGTAAAGAATATGGTGTATCCATGACTGCCCTCGGCCGTTGGATTAAACAATACTCAACCGTTGAAACGGATGATGCGAAATCCTCACTACAAAACAGGTAAAAGAACTTCAAAAACGTAATGCTCAACTTGAAGAAGAACTTCTCATATTAAAAAAAGCGATTACCATCTTCACGCCACACTCAAGCAACAATTAGAAGCTGTGCTCATATGGCACGCTTCCCGTGTTTTTATTTGTGGTTTGCAGACCTACATTTATTATACACGGGAGTTTTCTTATATCTAAAGCTCTTCCCTCCACCTGCATAGCAGGTGGTTTATTTTTGGCTGTGACACAAGTAAAAAGAGTCGAAACGTAAGGATAAGCCCTCCCGTTTCGACTCTTTTATTTCTACTCTTTTTAAGCCTGCTCCTTGACTGCTTTTGCCTTCCGGTAAAAGGTATCTTCCAAAGGAAGCTTGGTGCGGAATTTTCCGTCCAGCGCATAGTAGGCTCCTGCAATGGCGGGAGCCTCCGGAATGGAGGCAATCTCTCCGATGCCCTTAGCCCCGTATGCAAAGGGAATCGGCGTATCTCTCTCCACATAAATGGCGTGGATATTCGGAATCTTATCTGCTCTAAGCAGCCCCAGGGTACCGTACTTAACCTGCGGAACACAATCCTTCAGCGGAAAATCCTCGGTAAGGGCATAACCCATGCTCATCAGCACGCCGCCTTCAATCTGCCCCTGAATGGAAATCGGATTCACCACCTTACCCGAATCATGGGCAGCATAGATATCCGTTACACAGCCCGCTTCGTCCAAAATAACAACGCAGGTGGCATAGGCATAGGCAACATGGCTTTTCGGATTCGGCTTGTCGGAGCCAAGCTTATCTGTCGGCTCAAAAAATTCATAAAAATATTCCTTGCCCTCCAGCTTGCCGATATCTCCATCCACTTGCGCAAGATCAGCCTGCAAAAGCTTTGCCGCCCCCCGCACCGCCTCCCCGGTAATCAAGGTCTGACGGGAACCGGAGGTGGTTCCGGAATCCGGACTGCACTCCGTACCCCCTTTGCCGATTGTCACTTGGGCGGTCTGCAAGCCCGTTGTGGAAATCAGCATCTGGGCAAAAACCGTCGCACAACCCTGCCCGATGTCGGAAGCCGAAGCATAGAGAACAGCCTTTCCCTGCTGTATCACAATCTTGGCCCTTCCCTTATCCGGCAGTCCCACACCTACGCCGGCATTTTTCATGGCACAGGCTATTCCGGCACGATTTTGGTTCTGTTCGTATACCTCCTTCAAGGCATCCAAGGTTTCCGCCAATGCCGTAGATTCATCCGCAATCTGCCCATTGGGCAAGGCCTCTCCCGGCACAATGGCATTGCGGCGGCGAATCTCCCAAGGGGACAGACCTGCCTTTTTTGCCAGTTTATTGATTAACATCTCCAACGCAAACTCCGACTGACACACGCCAAAACCTCGAAAAGCGCCTGCCGGAGGATTATTGGTATAATAACCGTAGCCTCTGATGTCCGTGTTCTGGTAGCGGTAAGGTCCTACGGAATGGGTGCAGGCACGCTCCAAAACAGGTCCGCAAAGGGAGGCATACGCTCCCGTGTCAAAATAAATATCACAATCCAGCCCCGTAAAAATGCCGTTTTCATCACAGCCCAGGGTAAAGGTTCCCTCCATGGCATGTCTTTTCGGATGAAAATGAATGGATTCCTGACGGCTGAAGCGATACTTCACCGGACGATTGTACTTCAGGGCACACAGCACCGCAAGATGCTGACAACTGACATCCTCCTTGCCTCCGAATCCGCCGCCGATGATTTTATTTTCCACCACAATACGGGCGGGATCCCAGCCCAGCATAATGGAAATTTCCTTACGGGTATCATATTCCCCCTGGTCGGAGCTGTATACCTTAACGCCGTCCTTATAAGGAAAAGCAATGGCGCATTCCGGCTCCATAAAAGCATGCTCTGTAAACGGTGTGGAAAAAGACTCCCTTACCGTGTATCGGGAAGAAGCCAGCGCTTCCTTGGCATTCCCTCTGTATACATGCCTTTTTTGGCAAAGATTACCGCCCGGATGAATCGCCGGCGCTCCCTTTGCCATGGCTTCCTGAATACTCCGCACCGGTTCCAAAACTTCATACTCCACTTTTATCAGCTTTTTGGCCTCTTCCACAAGCTCATGGCTTTCGCCCACCACCAGACACAGCGCATCGCCGATACACCTGGTAATATCTCCCTTGGCAATCATCACGTCCCAATCCTGCTGAATATGCCCCACCTTATTATGAGGTACATCCTCCGCACTTAATACCCCGAGAATACCGGGAAGTTTCAAGGCTTCGGAAAAGTCTATATCCAATATACGAGCCCTCGGATAGGCGGTGCGGACGGCGGAAGCAAAAGCCATGTTCTCCATGACCACATCATCCACATATTCTCCCGTACCGAGAACCTTTTCCCGTACATCCAGGCGAAAGGCACTGTCACCGACGCTGTAGCCTTCCTTCCCCTGTTCCAGTGCAAAATCCGCTTCTTCTTCCCCCCGTAAAATACGGGCTGCCAAATCAATGCCCTCTATAATCTTTTTGTAGCCCGTACAACGACAAATATTGCCGCGAATGGCCTTCTTGATCTCTCCCTCCGTCGGATTCTGATTCTGATCCAGCAAAGCCTTTGCCGCCATCACCATCCCCGGCGTACAGAAACCGCACTGCACCGCCCCCATCTTTCCAAAAGCGTATACATAAACTTCCCGCTCTCTCTCGCTCAGTCCCTCCAGACTCACTATCTTTTTTCCTACGGCCTTGGAAGTCTTTAACACACAGGCACGCATCGCTTTCCCGTCAACAAGAATCGTGCAGGCTCCGCAGGCACCCTCGCTGCAGCCGTCTTTTACGGCAGTCAGACGGAGATCATCCCGTAAAAAACGCAGCAAAGACTTGTCTTTATCCGTTTCAATGATTTTTCCGTTGATATCCAGGCGGTAAATTTCTTTGTCCATCAGCTGCTCCTTACTCTCGTCCTGCATCTTTCTACTGCACGCCAAGTCTTTTTTTCATTGTTTTTTCTACCGCTCTTAAGATATTTTCATATCCGGTGCACCTGCACAAATGCCCTGACAAAAGTTTACGAAGCTCCGCATCGGTATATAATTTTCCGCTGTTCAAAATTTCCACAGCCGTCATGATGAAGCCCGGCGTACAAAAACCGCACTGCACCGCCGCCTCGTCAATAAATGCCTGCTGAATATCGGAAAGCTTGCCGTCCGGATCTGCAAGCCCTTCCAGGGTCAGTATTTCTTTTCCCTCAGCCCAAATCGCCAAATATATGCAGGAATTGAAGGCCTCTCCGTTAATCAGCACATTGCAGGCGCCGCATTCTCCCACTTCACACCCCTTCTTCACCGAGGTCAGGCGATAATCGTTTCGGAGCATATCCGTCAAGGATGCCCTGACGTCCACTACCTTCTCGCTTTTCTTCCCATTGACGGTACAGCTTACCAACTTATATCTTCCATCCATCATACGCTTATACCTCCGGCAAATTTTACGCTCTTTTCCAAAGCCCTCTGCGCCATAACCACGCCGATATGGCAACGGAAGGCCTTGCTGGCTCTCCAGGAATCACGGGGGCGGATATCCTCCAATACCAACCTCGCAAATTCCTCGATATTGGACTCCGTAATTTCTTTTCCCTTTATAAAATCTTCCGAGCTTTTGATGCGCATCGGAACGGGTCCCGCCACACCGTAGGCAATGCGCACATCTGCAAAATGGCGTTTGTCTTCCGTCAGCTTTACATTCACCGAACAGCCGGTGGTGGCAATATCCATGGCCTCCCGCATGGCATACTTGATGTAATGTCCCACATAGCCTTCGTAGGATTTTTTCGGGATGATAATCGCCGTCTGGATCTCACCGGGCTGTAAATCCACCTTCCCCGCTGATATATAAAAGTCTTGTATGGGCACAATTCTGCTGCTCTCCACCCCCGTAATTTCCACAAAGGCATCCCAGGCAAACAGGGTGGACGCCGAATCAGCGGAAGTGACGCCGTTGCAGGTATTTCCGCCTATGGTACCGATATTCCTAATCTGAGGCCCTCCGATTTGGTTTACGGCCTCTCCCAATACATTGATATACTTCTGAATCAGGGGATGGGCGGTAATGTGCGAAAAACTGGTCAGTGAACCGATACGAATCGCGTCCTCTCTATCCAGCGAAATGCCGCGCATCTCATCAAGCATATAGATGCTGACAAGCTCTTTGCCGGCTCTCTTTCCCTCTCTTACCTGCACCAGCACGTCGCTGCCTCCGGCAATCACCTCGGCCCCGGGATGCTCTAACAGCAGTCTGCAGGCATCCTTCGGGCTTTTTGCCTCATATATCGCCTTAATATCATACATATTTTTTTCTCCTCTTATTTTAACAATCCTTCTTTTTGGAAATATTCAAATACCTTCTGCGGTCTGAGGGGCAGCTCATTGATGGCTACGCCCGTGCACTGCAAAACCGCATTCCGGATGGCGGGCGCCGCTGCCAGGACCGGCGGCTCTCCCAAAGCCTTTGTACCGAAAGGGCTGGTCGGTTCAAAATTTTCCACAAACTGGGCTTCCAAATGAGGATGATCCATCGCCGTTGACAGCTTGTAATCCAAAAAGTTATTGTTCAGCACTCTTCCCGTTTTTTCATCCAATAATGCAATTTCCGAAAGTGCAAATCCGATTCCCATACTCTGGCCTCCATGTACCTGTGCGGCTGCCAGCGCCGGATTGATCAATCTTCCGCAATCATGGACATTGATGATTTTTTTGAGCTTTACGGTGCACATCGGAATATCCACTTCCACCTCCACAAAGCCGACGGAGAAGGAATAGGCATTGGATTTAATCTGGGCCGTTTCTTCGGATGCAATATGTACGCTGTGAGAAAGAGAGTACAAAGCCGTTACCGCCAGCTCCCCAAGCCCCATCAGCTCTTTTCCGTCCGTTACACGCACAATTTTATTATCCCGGATATCCGTAATACTTGGCGGCATATTGGTCAACTCATAGGCATAGTCCAACACCTTCTTTTTAAAAGCTTCCGCCGTCTTGGTAATGGCAAAGCCCGCCACATAGGTTTGTCTGGAAGCATAAGCCGCCGTGCCGAAAGGCGTGACATCCGTATCCTGGGTGGAGATGACATGCACCATATCCGCCGTCACACCCAAAGCATCTGCCGCCATCTGGGTAAAGGCCGTGTCGGCTCCCTGTCCGATTTCCGTTTCCCCCAGCTGCACCTGTACGGAACCGTCCTGATTCAAAACCATGCGACAGGCGGAACTTTCCAGCGCGATCGGCCATACCGCCGTATTGTACCAGCAGCATGCCATGCCGATTCCCCTGCGAATCGGCCCGCTTTGATTTGCCAACTCTTTCAGACGATTGTCATAGTCCATGTATGCCTTTCCCTTTTCGATGCACTGTCCGAAAGAATCATAATAATTCACATTTCCGGAAAAAGCGTCCGTATACCCCACCGGCATCAGGGTCTTTAAACGCAGCGCAAGAGGCTCCATTCCCAGTACGCCGGCAATATCATCAATGTGACTCTCCATGGCGAAGGTAATCTGGGGCATACCGTAACCCCGCATCGCCCCGCAGACCGGTCGATTGGTAAAGACCGTATAGCCGTCCGCCTCCACATGTGCACAAGGATAAATCTGTGCAAAGGCGCCCATGGCTTTGGCACAGATGGAATGTCCGTGAGAAGCATAGGCACCGTTGTTGGCATACTGCACCAGCTTTCTGGCAACAAAGCTTCCGTCCTTCCGCACATAAGTGGTCAAATGCATTTTAAAAGGATGCCGGTTTCTGGTATTGACAAAGGTTTCCTCTCTGCTGGTATCCAACTTTACCGCATGCCCGTTCACCTTCTTGCAAAGGTAAGCCACCAGCGGCTCATACAGAGCATCCTGCTTGTTTCCGAAGCCCCCGCCGATGTAAGGCTTTATGATTCTTACGCTGCCCCAATTCATCCCCAAAGCCTGCCCTACAACACGCCTTACAATATGAGGTATCTGGGTGGATGCCACCACATTCATCTTATTTTCGCTTTCATAGGCAAACACGATGCCGTTTTCGATATGACTGTGCTGCACACCGGGAGTTTCGTACCATCCCTCTACCTTAATCAAGCCCTCTTCCTGAATGGCCTCCGCAAAATTCCCCTTTCTGATTTGCGTATGCTTCAAAATGTTATTGGGATAATTTTCATGCAACAAAGGGGCTCCCTCCTTTATCGCCTCCTGAGAATCCAGAACAAAAGGATATTCCTCGTACTGCAGCTTTACAAGGTGTACCGCCTGTGATGCAGCCACTTCGTTTTCCGCAATCACCGCCGCCACGTCATCGCCGTAATACTTGACCTGGTCCGTCAGCACCCACCTGTCTATGATGTCCTGATGGGACACATCGGTAGACCAGGGATGTCCGGCAGTAGGAAACGGCTTTGTTTCCCTCATCGCTTCAAAACAAGTCACAATCTTTACAACGCCCGGAACCTTGGCGGCTTCTGCGGTATCCACAGATAAAATCCGCCCATGCGCAATGGTCGAATGCACAAGCCTTACCACATAGGCATCTGATGGACAAAGATCATCTGTATATTTTGCCCGACCGCTCACCTTATCATAGGCATCTACTCTAGGCATGCTCTTTCCACTCTCCATATTTTTGTTCCTTCCTCTTTCTTTTTTCATCATATTATAGGATATTTCGTCAATGCTTTCTCTATTTGGGATTATTCACCTTTCTTCTTTATAAAATAATGATTCTGCTATAATATTCTTTGTCCTGCGACATACTTCGCCGTGATTTCACATTCTTCCGATAAATACATCACCCTTTCTATTCTTTCTTCTATACCCGTTTCAAAAGCGGATTGTATTGCACTGTCATCCAACACCACAATATCCGCTGCATACCCCTCTTCAAAAGCTCCGACCTTGCCGAAATAGGAGCCGCCGCCTCTGGATGCCAGATAAAAGGCCTCCGAAGCACGCAAGGCTTTCAGCGAAGAATCCACAAGCCTCCACCGAAGCTTTGATACATCCATGGCATCCGCTGCAATACGCAGCATACTAAGGGAATGGCCGCCGGCAATATCACTTCCCAATCCCACTCGTATGCCTCTGTCCAAAAATGCCCGCACCGGAGCAATCCCTGATGATAAGCCCGTATTGGACTGCGGGCAGTGCGCCACATATATCTTCCTTTCCAAAAGCAGCCGCATCTCCTCCTCTCCGGAGTAAACACAGTGTGCCATAATGGCTTTATTTTCCGTTATAGGGGGAAAGCAACCGCGCTTATCGTATGCCTCCAAATAAAATCCTGCATCCGGACAAAGTTCCGACACCCATTTACATTCATTGGGATTTTCCGACAAATGGGATTGAAAAGCCAGACCCAGCCCCTTATTCCAGTCCGAAAGGGAATGCAGCAGCTCATCCGTACAGCTGGGAATAAAACGCGGCGTCAATATCGGTCTGGTGCGCCGATATTTTCCGCTTTTTTCAACCCATTCTTTCGTCGCCGCCAGTGAAGCTGCAGCGCTCTCCTCTGCAAGATAGTCCGGGCAGTTCCTGTCCATATTGACCTTTCCCACATAGCTGATGAGTCCGCTCTCTTCCAGCATATCCATCAACAATAAGGTTGCCGGCACGTGTACCGTGGCAAAAATACAGGCTCTGCTTGTCATACTCTCTTTGAGCTTTTGCACAAATAAGCCGTAGCACTGCCCGGCATAGTCCAAATCCGCATATTTTCTTTCCTCCGGAAAAGTATGCCGGTTCAGCCAATCCAAAAGCTCCAAATCCATGCCGTTTCCCCGAAAGGCAAACTGCGGGGCATGGAGATGCAAATCCGTCAGACCCGGTATAATCAGGCGATTTCCATAATCCTGTATTTCTTCATTTTGATATTGCTCCGGCAGCTTTGCAAAGCTTCCGATGATGCTTTCTCCTTCCACTGCCAGATATCCGCCCTCAATAATACGAAAGCTTCTATCCTCTCTCGTATCAATCAGGTTTCCTTTCAGAATCATCATCCTTCTCACCACCTCTTCTCTTCTTTTGCAAAGCCCTCCCGTCCGGCGCATAAGCAAGAGTTGACCACACAAATACGCCTCAAGGGCTTTTGCATGTAGTCAACTCTTTACGGTAGTTGGTAGAAACTCCGAGCCAATCCTCGGGATATACATTTTGATATTCTGTTTTGCTTTACTCTTAAGCCTCTTCCAGGTTGCCTATTTTCTTAAAGTCCATATCCTTAGGCAGCAGCAAATTCAAAATCATGGCCAAAGCGAATACCCCTGCCACCGGATTGTCCGCAAACACATCCTGAACCAGCGGCGGAAAGCTGGAAAATATACCGGGTACCTGGGTAAAACCTACGCCGATGCTGATGGACAGGGCAGCAATAATCGTATTCCGCTGGTTAAAACCGTCCTTGGCAAGCATACCCATACCGCTGATGACAATGGTGCCGAACATCATGATGGTACATCCGCCAAGCACCGGCTGCGGCAGGGTGGAAAAGAAAGCGCCTATCGGCGGGAATATGCCGGCAAGCAAAAGCGTCAGCGCACCAAACATAATCGTATAACGATTCACCACCTTGGTCATCGCCACCAAACCTACATTCTGTGAAAAGGAGGTAATCGGCGTACAGCCAAACAAACCGGAAAGAGCGGAGCAATAACCGTCGCAGGCCAGAGAACCGGAAATCTCTTTCTCCGTAATATCTCTGCCTAAACCGCCTTCCACAACCGCCGTGGTATCGCCGATGGTTTCCGCCGCCGATACCAAAAAGACAATAACCAAAGCAATTACGGAGCTTAGGTTAAACTTCGGCAAATACGGCAGAAATCTCGGCAGTGACAGGTAGCCCACCTCCGAAATCGTCTTGCCGAAATTGGAAAAATCTACAATACCCATGGCAAAAGAAGCCACATAGCCTACTGCCAGACCGAATAAAACATTCAGCTGCTTCCAGAAGCCCTTTACCAAAATATTAAATATAATACAGGCAAGCAAGGTAATACTTCCCACAATCATATACCTCGCCGCTCCGAAATCCTCCACATAACCGCCGCCGAAGCTCCTGGCGCCGACAGACAATAAGGATAAGCCGATGGTAGTTACCACACAGGCGGATACAATCGGCGAAAGCAGCCTCTTCCAGTATTTATAGGTCAGACCCAGCGTCCCTTCGATACATCCGCCGACAATCACCGCGCCAATCATCGTCTGATAATCAAAGGTACTGGCAACATAGGTCAAGGAAGCCACAAAGGTAAAGCTGACCCCCATCACCACCGGAAGCTTTGCACCGATTTTCCATATCGGATAAAGCTGAATCATCGTTCCCAGACCTGCTACAAACATACAACTTTGCAAAAGTCTTGCAAGCTCAACTCCCGAAATCCCCACTTGATCCGATCCGGCAAATCTGGCAGCCGTAGTGACCAGAATCACCGGCGTCAAGTTGGAAACGAACATCGCCAAAACATGCTGCAGGCCGAACGGAATAGCATGAAAAACCGGTACGCTGCCGTCCAGGCGATAAATATTTTCAATACGGCAATCCTTTCCTACTGAACCATTACTCATATAAAATCCCCCTCCTCTATGTTTATATTCGTATATTTTCAAGCATTCTGTCCGTCCGCTACATCACGCTTAAAATCGAAACAAAGAGCGTTATTTCATATAAAAAATAACTAATTTCCCCATCGGTTCAATCTGTTTACCTATATAATATCACCATAAATAAATAAAATCAAGGGTCTTCTTATTTTATTTTTGTTATCTAAAATTTTTTTTGATATTCTTATTCATCAAAAATCCTTTTAAAATCAAAGCATTATTTAGTATTTTCCCACAAAACAAAGAAACCTTCGCAATCTCATGCCAAGCGCACAGATCGGAAGGCTCCTTGTTCAAAATCCTAAACTTTTTTATCCATTATATTTTCCTGAATATACTGCAAACAAAGCTTTTAAATAAATATGTATTTCAACACGAACAAAATTGCCAGCACATACATAAGCGGCGTAATCTTTTTCGTTTTTCCGCATATCAGATTGATTGCCACAAACGAAATGACACCCATGGAAATCCCTTCGGAGATACTGTAAAACAGCGGCATTGCCAGAATACAGATATAGCAAGGAATCGCTTCTGCAAGATCCTCAAAATCAATATGTACAATGTTGGTAAACATATAAAAACCAACCACAACCAGCGCCGGTGCCGTTGCAAATGCCGGAATCGCCAGGAAAATCGGTGAAAGCAGCAAAGAAAGCGCAAACAAAATTGCCGTGGTAATCGCCGTCAATCCGGTGCGTCCGCCCTCTGCAACACCCGCCGCGGATTCCACGAAGGTTGTTACCGTAGATGTTCCCAGCAAAGCGCCTGCTGTCGTTCCGATGGCATCCGCCAGCAAAGAGCCTCTGATTTTCGGAAGCTTTCCATCCTTATCCAGCATTCCCGCCTTCGCGGATACACCAATCAAGGTTCCAATGGTATCAAACATATCTACAAACAGAAAAGCAAACATCACCACCAAAAATTCCAGAGAAAGCGCCTTACTGAAATCCACCTTCATAAACACCGGCGCAATACTCGGAATGCTGAGCCCTCTGGAAAAGTCCGGAAGCAAATTATAAAAGCCCAGTGCCGGGTTCGGTACATACAAACCGGAAAGCTGACAAATAATACCCAGTATCCAGGTGATCAAAATACCCAGCAAAATATTTCCTTTAATCTTTTTCACCACCAGAATACCGGTAATGACAATGCCCAAAATCGCCAAAATCACCGTAATGCCCACATCATTAAATCCCGCCGTTACACCCTCCACGCCGTGTGCGGAATTATATCCGTCCAAGCTGAAAAGTCCCACCAGCGTCGGTCCTCCAATAACAATCTTGGCATTTTGCAGACCGATAAAAGCGATAAACAAACCGATACCCACGCTGACCGCCGATTTTAGGTTCAACGGAATGGCATTAAAAATCGCTTCTCTCACATTGGTCACGGAAAGCAGAATAAAAATAATACCCTCTATAAAAACTGCTGCCAAGGCCATCTGCCAGCTGTAACCCATACCGATAACCACGGAATAGGCAAAATACGCATTTAGTCCCATGCCCGGCGCCAAAGCAAAAGGATAGTTCGCCATCAGCGCCATCAAAACCGTACCGATAAACGAAGATATCGCCGTTGCGGTAAACACCGCTCCGCTGTCCATGCCCGTTGCGGACAAAATGGACGGGTTCACCGCCAAAATATACGCCATTGTCATAAATGTGGTAATACCCGCAATCACTTCCGTTCTCACATCCGTTTTGTGCTCTTTTAATTTGAAAATTTTTTCCAGGTTCATTTCCTTCCTCCTTTTTTTTATTTCACTCTGGTAATACGGCCCAGAGCCCTCTTACTCCCCCAAGTATCCATTCTCTTGTTCTGCTTCAATAAATGCATTCTTACTCAGATCAAATAAACCTCTTGCAGTAATCTTTAATTCAGGAATAACGATCAGCGACATGAAGGTCAAAGTCATCAGAGGTTCAATATCCTCTCGAATCCCCAATTCCCGTATGGCGGTATGATGAAGATCCTGCAGGCACCGTGCAACTTCTGCACCACCCTTGTCACTCATCAGCCCCGCCACCGGCAAAGGCAGACTTTCTATCACGGAACCGTCCTTAACGATTACAAACCCTCCTTCCTGTTTAATAATTGCATCGACGGCAAGCACCATTTCCTCATCGGATACTCCCACACAAATAATATTGTGAGAGTCGTGAGCCACTGAAGCCGCCACCGCTCCGCTCTTCATTCCATAGCCTTTGATAAAGCCAAGTCCCACCTTGCCGCTTGCCTGATGTCGTTCAAGCACGGCACATTTTACAACGTCTATATCCGGATGAAACACAAACTCTCCCGCTTCATCCCTTTGAATTTCCACCAGACTTTTCCTGGATAAAACCTCCCCCGGCAGCATCTCAATGGCGTACACCCGGTTACTCTTCAAGCCCATACGCAGAGAAGCGGCTGAAAAATCCTTGACGTGTACGGTATTGCTCACCCCGGCAATATCCACCTTGGAAATTTCTTTTACACATACGCCGTCCTCCGCCACCAAATCACCGGCAGCAAATACGGCTTTCACCTTAAATCGCTGCAAATCTTCAAATATCGCCAAGTCTGCTCTTTTTCCGGGGGCGATCGCTCCCCTGTCCTCCAAACGGTAGCACTCCGCCGCATTCAGGCTCGCCATAGCCAGCGCCATCAAAGGCTCGATTCCGGCGGCGCTCAGCATCTGCAAATGCGGCTCCAAATGTCCTTCCTCCAGAATGGTCTTCGGCTGACGGTCATCGGAGCACAAAAGACATCTGCGGAAATTAAAAGGCGTAATCCCCGGTATCAGCTCCGCCAGATTATGACAGGCGGAACCCTGCCGCAGCTGGATATACATCCCCCTTTGCAGCCTCTCCTGCATCTCCTCCAAGCTTGAACACTCATGGTCTGTTTTAATGCCCGCACAGCAGTAGGCATTCAAGTCCTTTCCCCAAACATTGGGGCTGTGACCGTCAATGATTTTGTGCAGCCTCTTGGCCAGCAAAATCTTATCCAGAGCATCTTCATCGGCATTAACCACAGCCACGTAATCCATAAATTCGCCCAGTCCCGGCACATCCTCAGCCGCCAGCTCATCCTGCATATCCGCAGCCTTAATGACAGCTCCCGCATCTTCCCAAGCGGTCGCCGGCACACAGGAGGGCAACATCCATTTTACCGACAGCGCCGTCTGCCCCGCCGCTTCTTTCATATAGCGAAAACCCTCTATGCCGCAGACATTCGCAATTTCATGAGGATCGGCTATCACCGTGGTGGTTCCGTGGGGCAGCACCATTTTTCCAAATTCCTCCGGAGTACAATAGGAGGACTCAATATGAATATGCGCATCAATCAGCCCCGGGGAAATATAGCAACCCTTCGCATCATACACTTCTTTCCCTTCGTATTCCCCAAGCCCGACGATATGCCCCTCCGCCACGGCAATATCCGCTTCCAATATCCTTCCATTGCAAACATCCAAAACCTTGCCGCCCCGAATAATCAAGTCCGCCTTTTCACGTCCTGCAGCAACATCAATCATCCGTTTCAGGCTTTGTTTGCTTATCATCTTTGCTCACCTTCCTCTCCAATGGTTTATATTTGGGCCATTATACCGCATTAAAAAATCACCGAAACTTTCCTATAAACTTTCACGGCACAAAAAAGAAAACTTATAGTTAATCATTACGGTGATTACACAAAAACGCTCACCCTCTATCGTGAGCCCGTATAAGAGTGCTTATAAAACATATTCACTTGACTTAATCCCTATAATATGTATTGATATTTTATCATCAATTATACAAAAGGTCAAATATTATTTATTTTTTTATGGTTAGGCAGGGCTATTTACATAAAGAAAAAGGAAGCTTGATGCTTTAATACCAAGCCTCCGAAATTTTATCTTTCTTCCATTTCCTTTACCGACACCTGACAGCTTTTCATATTGGCAAGGGCTGCCCGATGCCCCTCCGGACTCGCTCCGGCGCAGCAGCTTGCATCCACACTGACGGAAATTTCCGGATACTGGGCTTTGAGAATCAGCGCATTGCTGAGCACGCAAATGTCCGTGCAAAGTCCCACAAGCTCCACCTCCTCCAGCTCATAATCCTTCCAGCCCAAGAAGCCGAAATTCGGTTTATCCACAATCTTGGCTCCCTCTACATATAATCCATCTGCCAACTCCCAGCCCTTACTGCCCTTGATGCAATGCTTAACCGGCAAATGTCTGCCCTCATTGCTTTCCAAATAATCCTCCTCGTGGGTGTCCCTCGTAAAGATAATCTCATCCCCTCTGTCCGCATAACTGCGTATCTTCCTTTTCACCCTATCCACGATGGCGAGGGCTTCCGGACTGCCCAGGCTTCCGCTTATGAAATCGTTTTGCATATCAATGACAATCAATGTTTTTTTCATCTCCAAAAACTCCTTTGTACCGGCGAAAGGCTGCCTGTTTTCTGTCAACTTACCAGTATTATACCTTATTCCTGTCCCTCTTGGCAAAGTCTTTATCAATTTTTGCCTTCCAGCTGCCGCCGGCAAAGGCCTCCGACAGACTTTCCGCCTTACAGCGTCTGACATGGCTTACCACCTCTTCCAGCACCACATAATTGAGAGCCGTTCCCTCCGCGTCATGGCGAAAATTCGCAGCTCTGTCTTTGGCAATGCCGATATTTTTTGCAGCCGCAATCGCATCAATATTGGCGCCGAGGAATATAAATTCCCAATGATATCGTTGCCTCTGGCGTTTAATCATGGCTTTGATATCCCGAAAGCTGTATTTTGTGCTGGCATTTTCAAGACCGTCCGTTGTAATGACAAACAAGGTCTTTGCCGGTCTATCCTTCTCTTGGGCGTACTTATGCACATTTCCGATATGGCGTATGGCTGTGCCTACCGCATCCAAAAGCGCCGTACAACCTCTTACATAATAATCCTCCGAACTCATTTTCTTCACTTCCGAAATCCTCACTCGATTATGAATAAGCTCGCTGACATCATCAAACAGCACCGTCGATACGTAAGCTTCCCCCTCTTCCTTCTGCTGCTTGGCAATCATGGCATTAAAGCCCCCGATGGTATCCTCTTCCAGTCCGCTCATGGAACCGCTTCTGTCTAAAATAAATACCAACTCCGTCAAATCTTTCCTCATCTCTTTTACCTCCTGAAGGATACTTTTTTATGGATGAGGCAATTATAGCGTAAAGGATTTCAAAAATGGTCACTTGCCGGGCGACATTCAGGATGCCTGCATACCGAGCAGACCCTCTCCATGCTCAAACAAAGCCACATTAACGGCATAGATGTCATAAATTTCCCGCTCAATGAAGTAGCGCACAATAATATCCTGCTTACTGCAGGGCGATAAAGCAAATCCTGCCCTTGACAAAAGATCCCTTGTGTCGTCCAGGTTAAGCTCCAGGGCAATCGCCAGGGCGAGGGCTGTGCTTTTGCTTGGATTTTTGGTGGTACCGCATTTTAACTTGGAAAAGGCCTTTCTATCCAGATTTGCCCTTTTTTGCACCGCCGTATCCGATATCCCCTTTGCATCCGCAAAAGAAAAAACAAGCTCCATAAAAGTTTTATCCAGGTTCTCCAGCGCAGCTGCAAGGCTCTTCTTTACCGGAGCTTGGGGAGCCTGCGGCTCTTTCCTTTCACAGGTCGACTGCAAAAATGCTTCTTGTTCTTCCCGATAAGGCAAATCATCGCTAAATCCCCGCAGATGCTCCCCTACCCTTGTAACCATTTTCCGCAGAGAAAGGGGCTTTACTTTTTCCGCCGCATAATGCTCGCTGATATAGGACTCAATATCTCCATATAACTCTCCGGATAAGGAAAAGGCCTTTTCATCAAATACCACCAGATACAGTTCCAAATCATGAGCCGCCATGAATCTTTCTACTTCAGACAAGGCTATTCTCAAGGCTATCCCCTTGGGAAATCCGTAATGTCCGGAAGCAAGAAGCGGAAACGCCAGACTTTTGATCTGATAATCAAGCGCCAGCCGAAAAACGCTCCTGTAACAGCTGCGAACAATATCTTCTTCTCCCGCTCCTCCTCCCTGCCACGCCGTTCCGACGGTGTGAATGATGTATTTGGCAGGCAGACGATACGCCGAAGTAAGGGCAGAGGAGCCCGGTTTTATGGCTCCTATCTTCCGGCGCTCGGCAAGAAGCGCTCCTTCTCCCGCTCCTTCATATATCGCCCGATCAATCCCTTCTCCGTATCCCGGCAGGGAATTTGCGGTATTCACAATGGCCTCCACCTGCATTTTGCTGATATCATTTCGTATAATCTGAAAGGGCATAGTGATTCTCCTTTTTGATTACGGCAGAAATTTCCCCGATGCCAGGTATAAGCGATACCATTCCTCATGAGAAAGATGCACTTTACAAGCCTCCGACATTGCCGTCAAATGGGCAGGCTTCATGGTTCCCGTAATCACCTGCATCTTTGCCGGATGGCGAAGAATCCAGGCGAGAGCTATTGCCGTCTTGGCAACGCCGTATTGTGCGGCCAGCTCTTCCAGCACCCGATTCAGCTCGGGATAAGCCGGATTGTCAATAAACACCCCTTCAAACATCCCGCACTGCAAAGGCGACCATGCCTGAACGGTAATGTCATGAAAACGGCAGTAATCCAGCGCACCTCCGTCACGCATGAGGGACATATCCGTTATTTTATTGTTCATATATAAAGCCTGGTCTATCAACTGCGACTGCTCCAGGGAAAGCTGCAGCTGATTGATTTTAAGCGGCTGCTTTACATATTTTTGCAGCAGTTCAATCTGCATAGGCATGGTATTGCTCACACCGAAGCAGCGCACTTTGCCGGATTTTTCCAGTTCGTCGAAAGCCGCCGCAATTTCCTCGGGCTCATACAGCAAATCCGGTCTGTGCAGCAGCAAAACATCCAAATATTCTATCCGTAATCGCTTTAAAATCCCATCGACACTTTCTATAATGCCGGATTTTCTCCAGTCAAATATCTGTTTATCAAAACGCAGACCGCATTTGGATTGAATAACCAAATCCTCCCGCTTTACACTCGTTTCTGCCATAGCCTCCCCGAATCTCGTTTCTGCTTCTCCATTTCCGTAGCATGTGGCATGATCAACGAAATTGATTCCCAGGTCATAGGCCGTCTGAATCATTTTCGCCGCCTCTTTTACAGAAAGGGCAGGCATACGCATACAGCCGAGAATCAGTCTTGATACATTATGCAGCCCGTTTGCCATATTCATCCTTTGCATACTTCATTCTCTCCTTATCTTCTTTTATCACAGCAAGCGCCAAATCGCTCTCATTCCTGCAGATATATTTTTATTTCAATCCTGACCCATGTCCCCTTTTTCTCTTTGCGGGAAATGCGTCCGAACAGAAGCTTCCCCGCATCCATTAAACGGGCAAAAACCACATTATCCTGTTTCGGTACATAGCCGATTTTTACACCCTCAAGGGTCCTGATGATTATCGCCTCTTTATCATCATGATTGTCAGGTTCCCGGAAAAAATCAAGCTTGTCATTGATGTTCAGATGCGGTTCCAATTCATCAATTCCCGCAGTATATGTTGTTCCCGCAATATACGTGTCAAAAAGGAAAATATCTTTTTCAAAAGGCTTAGGCAGTGTAAGCTCTCCATTTTTGCCGTGAAGCAATCCTATCAGTCCCTTACCTTCGGATTTCATCAAATCGCCCATATGCTTACCTCATCATTTCTTCAATTCTCGTTTTATAGGTCAAAATAAGTTCATTGTATTGATTGAGAATATTCTCAATCTCCTCCCGCCTTTGCTTTGTCTTTTCACTACTTTCCAGGATTTCTTTCATGATATAAGGATACTCTGATTTAATTTCGGCAATATTCCTTCGCATATCTTTACATAAACTTTGCAAACGCTCTTTCTCGTCGACAAGCTGCCTCATCGCATCCTCATGCTCTTCCTGCAAAAAATCGCCGCCAAGCATTTCCCTGATAATCCTCAGGGTGTTCAAATCGCCGTTTTGATATGCCTGCATCGCATTATCCAACAGCCTGATCTGCGCTCCGGAAACATCAGGGTTTATATCGGGATGCAGAGCTTTAACGATTTTACGATAAAGCATTTTCAGCTCTTTGCTGTCCTCGGCAGACAGCACTTCCAATCTGCTCCATTTAAGGGCAGCATTCATTTTGTCTATCTGTTCATCAAGCCGCTTCTGATATTCGGCAAATTCGCCGTTAAGAACTTCTTCGATATCCGCGATGATAAGCTTCTCCTGCCTGTTTTTCTTTGCCTGCATCAATTCTATTTTTCTTTTTAGGCGCAAGGCTGTACATTGTGCTTCATACGCTTTGTATTCTATACTGCCGAACTTCAGCATATACTCCGTTTCAATATTCTTGCAGGTGACGAACTGAAGCTCGTCACGCTCAAGTAAAAGCATTGACAGTTCAATGCGTATCTTCTCGACTTCGTTTTTCAGCTTTTCATAGTCGGGAAATATGATAATATTAGCCGCAGCCTGCTTTTTGACTTCCTTTTCATCCATTTCATCCTACCTCACTTTATGGCATATATTCAAGCTTTGATGTTTCCATTTCCGAAAGATGATCTTACAGAGTTTGTCGCAGCAGTATCCCCGCAACAATCAGAAACGGAAGTCCTGCGAGCAGCCCCATCGGTGCAGGCCCCAAAAGCCTTGCAGAACCGGTATTGGCAAGACATACTGCCAAAGGAAGGGATGCCGCAGCATTTATTGCACCATGAAATATTGACGGAAGCCAGATACTGCCGCTTTTTTCATACAGCCGATCCTGCAGAATGCCCCAGGCGACGGTGATAATGCAAAAGAGCAGCATCCCGACAATCGGAAAACCGACATATCCTGCCATATTCCCTGTAGCCGCACCATACTCATAGCCGATGAGCCAAATAAGCGGCCAGTGCCATGCCCCCCAGATTATGCCTCCCAAAATCCAGCCCTTTCTTTTGCCATATCTTGCCTTCAACTGCGGATACAGAAAGCCCCGCCATCCGACCTCTTCCCCCAAGGCCACAAAGGTGTTGAACAAGGGTGCATAGGTAATTCCGCCAATCACACTAATCAGAACGTATACGGGATAAGAAATACCCTGATCCTTCATCTGCTTGATCGCTTCCGCAGCTCCGCTTACAACGGCATATTCTCCGCTCAAATCGAAATGAGCAGGAAACACCAGAAAATATAATCCGGCTCCCAAGGCTGTCAAAATAATAGGGGCGAACCAGGCAAGCAAGATATTTTTTATGTTCTTACCAAACTTCAGCCTCCACCCCATTCCTTTCAACCGCTCTCCTGAGAGCAGCACTCCAAGCGTCGGAACAAACATCATGATCACAAGCAGCATCCGGCCGAGCGACCTGCTTACATAGGTAATCACATAAGCTGCTCCTGACTGCAAGATATACGCAAGTATAAAAGTCCAAGCCAGATATTTCCCCAACTGCTTCCTATTGTATTTCACATTGCACATGGTTTCTCACCTCCTTGGCTTCCTGTACCCTTGTACCGGTAAAATGTTAAGAAGTACCTCTCTTCCTAACATTTTATCCTATCAGGGGAAGGCCTTGCAACTGATTTATATCACAACAGACCTTCCTTTTATCCTTGCGCGTTTTTGTTTTCTTAAAGCTTTTGGGAGGATATTGGCCACCTAATCATTCCCATCATCATTCATCCCATTATAGGAATGAATCTCAAATGCCGGAGCTCCATCTAATCTTCCGTAAAAAACTACATTCTTCTATAACAATTTTGTTCTTGCCATCTGAATATTCATAGCAGAGCGGGGCATAATCTTCATAACCCCAAATACCATTTATCATCAGATTGCTATAAATAATAATTACACAAGAAACAAAGTATACCACTAAGGATACCATAATCTTTTTGAAAATCTTTTCTTGGGCATTTTTCTTCTTTGATAAAAAACATCCCATTATTTTGATGCAAACAGCGATGCCCAAAATGCAAAGCAATAAAAACATAAAATATTCAAAATAATCGTGCCACGAATGGCTGATGTTCTTACTATTTTCATACTTATCGATTCCTCGTATTATAAAGTCATACCCATTCTTTACCTGTTCTAAGGTATAGGGTATGCTGTTGAAGATGCTGTGGATTGGTTATCACCTCCTACCGCATAGACGGTTTATGAAAGGCTCC
>JBGZHY010000133.1:0-8823 GCA_041848045.1 Lachnospiraceae bacterium | reverse complement strand
GGCGGATAACCTTTTTCCAAAATGGATGTTTTGATAATCTTTAAAATCTGCTGTTGTTTTGCTGTTAATCTTTCCTTTGACATAAAAACTCCTTATATCCTGCGAAGTTCGCCGCTTCATTTTGATGTTTTATATTCTAACATATATCGAACGGAAAAGCAAACAAAAACCGAACTTTTCATCGAACAAATCTTGACAAGCGAACAAATGTGTTATATCATATAAATCGAACATACATTTCATCGAAAATATTTTCGGGAGGCTTATATGAGAACACAGAGGAGAAAATCTTACAAAAGAAACACTTTATTGATTAACATTTGTATTATCATTATACTTGTATTTTTTATAGGTTTCTTCCTCGGAAGAACACAGTTGATTTCCAGAGCGGGACAGCCGGACGGAATACGGAATATTTCTTATATCTCCATACAGATATCTTCCGGAGATACCTTGGAGAGCATAGCAAGAGAATACAATAATACCGGGCAGAGCAACAGAGCCTATATGGAAAACATCAAAAAGATAAATAAATTGCAGTATGATAAGATATACGCCGGCAGTTATCTGATCGTCGCCCGTCATATTCCATAGCGAAAGAACTTGCAGCCTCCCGTTACATCTGTGCAATCATAAGAAACCTGCTTCTATACGCTAAAAATAAAGATTTTTTCACTTTTTTTTATAAATAATGACTGTATTCTTAAGTATAGATGTATTATAATGGTACTGTATTTTGCATGAAGAAGTATAGTGTAAGGAGCAGTTGTAATGAGTTTGGATGATATGCAGTTTGACAATGACGAAGACAGAAGACGATATCTGGCGGATCTGGCTCGTTTAAAAAAAATACGTGAAGAAGAAAGAATAATGCGCGAGCGTTTGGATTCTTATGTCAGAGCGGAAGAGGAAAGACATTCCGCTTCCTCAAATGATTTGGATATTCCCAATTTTAAACGTGATGCATATGAGCAGGAAGAGCAGGATATAGGTTCGGATTATCGTGAAATATACATATCATCCGAAAGCAGAGTGCATAGCCCGAAAGCAAGCCGTGCCAGACAGAAAAAAGGTGCCGCTTCCGCTACTGCAGCCTCTCACAGAGCCCGCAGTTCTTCGCAGACTGCAAATATTGAAAAAAGAAATACCAATTCCTCAAGCGCTGCAAAGCCGGCACAAAAAAAGAAAAAAAAGCTGGCTTTACTTTTTCAGGTTTTGCTGCTTTGTATTGTAGGATTTGCGGCATATATCGGTTTTTTATTTCTCAGTGCAAAAGAAAGCGGATATTATACGGTAGCGGTCTTTGGCGTAGATTCCAGAGATGGAAACCTCAAAAAAGGAGCTCTGGCCGATGTCAATATGTTGGCAAATATCAATAAAGCCACCGGTGAAATCACTCTGGTATCCATATACAGAGATAACTATACGGAAATAGACGGCAAAGGAACCTATCATAAGTTGAATGAAGCCTATTTCCGCGGAGGACCGGAGCAAGCCATAGCAGCCTTGGAAAGAAACCTGGATATTAAAATAGATGATTATGCCACTTTCAACTGGAAAGCGGTGGTGGATACCATCAATTTGTTGGGCGGCGTTGATATAGAGATTACAGATGCCGAATTTAAATACATCAACGGTTTTATAACGGAAACCGTTGAATCCACAGGAGTAGGTTCCGTTCATCTGCAATCTTCGGGAATGCAGCATTTGGATGGCGTACAGGCAGTTGCTTATGCACGTCTGCGCTTGATGGATACAGACTTTAACAGAACGGAAAGACAAAGAAAGGTAGTTTCTCTTGCTTTTGAAAAAGCTAAGAAAGCTGATTTCGGGACACTTAACCATATTCTTTTGACGGTTCTTCCTCAAATTTCAACAAGTGTCGGTATGAATGATGCTATACCTTTTGCCAAAAATGTAAGCAAATACCATTTGGGCGATACGGCAGGCTTTCCTTTTGAAAAAACCACGAAAGTGGTGAATAAGCGGGATTATGTTATACCGGTTTCTCTCAAAAATAATGTTATTGCTTTGCATCAATTTCTGTTTGGCGAAGATTTTGCATATACACCAAGTGCACAACTAAAAGAAATCAGTGCACAAATTATTGCGGATACAGGAGTAGGCAATGATGGCGAAGAAAATATCAATGTCAAGGCGGACGATGCCTCCAAACAGGGAATAGGAAATAAATCAGAGCCAAAAACTACTGCTGAAGCCCAAAGTACGGCAAACACGGAAGCCGAAAGCACCACAGTTCCGGAAAGCAGTTCCTCTACAGAAGCCGAAACGGAAAACAAACAGTCTGAAACAGAAACTACGGAAGAAATCATCAATGTGGAAGAAAATGATGAATGGTATACAACAGGTCCTGAAAATCAAAGCGGAAATGATGAAGATGTCGGCAACGGTCCCGCCTTTAATCCCGGTACAGAGAGTACCCCAAGTAGTGAAAGCAAAGAGCAAGGTCCTGGCATAAGCAATTAAATCAAATGACTTAATCGATATAAAAAAGATAGTCCCTTGATAAATCAAAAGGATTATCTTTTTTTATATCGGAAATAGGGCGATAATGATTTTATACGTATAACTATTCGTTAAACTTGAGTTTTGCGAATAGTTATACGCATACTCTTTTTGACTCTTTCGCTTCGCTAAGCATAAAAAATTCCATCCCATAGAGCTTAAGAAGTCTACGAGATGGAATCCACTTATCTTAATTTTTCTTTATGGAAACAGCTCCCATATTAGGATCAATTTCGGATAATTCACCGACGTATTCTACGGTTACGGTGTCACCTTCATTCACGGTATCATAGCCTTCAGGTGCCTTATCCTCCGTTTCAAAGGTAAAGCTGTAGCTTACCCCTTCTGTATTGGTTACAATGAAGTTTACATTCTTTTTCGCTTCCAGCACGCCTGAAAAGCTTTGTACATCGGAAGACTGCGTATCTGTGCTTTCTGCCTCCGTTACTACTGCCGCCGCCGCAGTGGTTGTCTGTGCAGTATCGCTTGAACAAGCACTGGCCATAACGGCAAATGCAAACATAAGTGGCAAAATCATTCTTTTTTTCATAATTCTTATCTCCTTTTGGGTATAAATTGTTTACGGCTCTCATTATACTACATTCCCCAAATAGGTAAATATATATTTGATTAAGTGTTCTTTACAACTTCATCCCTACCATTAAGATAGATGAAAGAAAAACTTGTGTTGATGTAAGAAATTGTTTTTATCTGTACACAAGATATATATACATACAAAAACGACCCTGCCGAAGCAAAGTCGTTTCAATAGTATAATCCGTAAGTAAATTATCTCTTTACATTGAAAGCGGCAAGTCCCGGATATACAGCTGCCACACCCAATTCCTCCTCAATTCTGAGAAGCTGGTTGTACTTCGCCACACGCTCGGATCTGCTTGGCGCACCGGTCTTAATCTGGCAAGTATTCAGCGCCACTGCCAAGTCTGCAATGGTCGTGTCCTCTGTTTCTCCGGAACGGTGGGAAGAAATAGAGGTATAGCCTGCCTTATGTGCCATTTTGATGGCTTCCAAAGTTTCGGAAACGGAACCAATCTGGTTCAGTTTAATGAGAATGGAATTTCCGGCTCCGCCTTTGATACCGTTTGCCAATCTTTCCGTATTGGTTACGAACAGGTCATCACCCACCAACTGTACTCTGCCGCCAAGAGCCTTTGTCAGCTCCTTCCAGCCTTCCCAGTCGTTCTCGTCCAAACCGTCCTCAATGGAAATGATCGGATACTTATCTACCAAATTGCTCCAATATGCAATCAACTCGGAAGAAGTAAACTCCGTACCGGCCTTAGGTAAGCGGTACTTGCCGATTTCACCTGCTTTCCACTCACTGGAAGCTGCATCAATGGCAATCATAAAGTCCTCTCCTGCCTTATATCCTGCCTTTTCGATTGCCTTTAGGATGTACTTAATAGCATCCTCATCGCTTGCAAGATTCGGTGCAAAACCACCCTCATCACCTACAGAAGTAGCCAAACCTTCAGACTTTAAAATCTTTGCCAGAGCGTGGAATACTTCCGCGCACCATCTGAGGGCTTCCTTGAAGCTTGGCGCGCCTACCGGCATAATCATAAACTCCTGAATATCTACAGTATTGCTTGCATGTGCTCCACCGTTTAAAATGTTCATCATCGGAACCGGCAGTCTGTTGGCATTTACGCCGCCCAGTAATTTATATAATGGAAGATCAAGGGAAATAGCCGCTGCTCTGGCTGCCGCAATAGAAACGGCAAGGATGGCATTTGCACCGAGATTGGACTTATCCTTGGTGCCGTCTGCCTTAATCATAGCCGCATCCACAGCATAGATATCGGATGCGTCTAAACCTACCAATACATCATTGATAACTGTATTGATGTTATGAACTGCTTTCTCAACACCCTTTCCTAAGTAACGGTCGCCGCCATCTCTGAGCTCAAGAGCCTCGAACTCACCCGTTGATGCACCGCTTGGCGCTGCTCCCCGTCCTACCGTTCCGTCCGCCAAATGTACTTCAGCTTCAACCGTAGGATTTCCTCTCGAATCCAAAATCTCTCTACCGACTACTTTCTCGATTTCTAAGTAATTCATTTCTTACCTCCTCAATATTGAAGTTATCCCGGGGGGATTTCCAAGTTAAAGGATACCACATTTCACCAATAAACACAAGCTACCGCAAGGCCAAAAAGGCAGCAAGATTTCCCCTGTTTTCTCCGTGTTTTCGATGGGAAAACAGATAATCGCTGTTGCAGTGGGTACAGATATCGGATACATGTATATTCTCTTCCAAAACCCCGAGCTGCAGCAAAATTCTTTTGTTGGCTTCCATAAGATTCAAATGGTATTTGGTATTTGCCTTTTTCACAAAAATATCTCCAAGCGAGCAGGGATCAAAGGATGACTGAAATGCCTGATACAGTTCATCCCCCACTTCATAGCAATCCATACAGATGCCGGGACCGATGCAAGCCAGCAAATGCTCCGCTTCCGTACCATATTCGCGCTGCATGGTTTCAAACATACGCTGCCCTATTTTTTGCAGCGTTCCCCGCCAACCGGAATGAGCCAAGCCTATCGCATGATTTTTACTGTCTACAAAATATAAGGGAATGCAATCCGCAAAGAAACTGACCAAGGTAATCTCTCTTTGGTTAGTGACAAGTCCGTCCACATCCCGATAAGGTCTTTCTTTGGTAATGCCGAAGCCTCTATCCTCCTTTCCCAGTACCCGTACATTGGTGGAATGTACCTGGTACGCCAAGGTCAGGGATTCATAGGAAACATCCAGTGCCTGTGCCATTCTTTGAAAATTTGTCCGAACATTCGTTGCCTTATCCGGCTTGGAAAGGCTTAAATTCATACTGGAAAAACAGCCTTGGCTGACGCCTCCGAATCTGGTAGAAAATCCGTGCTTTACCACGCCGCTTTTTTCCAAAGCGGGAAAAGCCAGGTATATGACCCCATTTGAAGCCTGCCTTTCTTCCACTTCCCGCTTCTGCTTCTTTCGCTTCCAATCCAACATCATTCACCTCTCTAAAAAGCGTCTTTTATCCAAATAATCTCGTCCCCTTCCACGGCTATCACATCGAAGCGAATATCTGCATCGATATACCCCTTACTATACAAGTATCGTTCAGCCATTCGCCGCACCTGTCTTGCCTTCCGGGGATTAACTGCCTCCAGGGCAGAACCGAGGGCTTTGTTTTTTCTGTATTTTACTTCAATGAATACAAGATAGGCATTTTCATCCATTCCGACCAAATCCAGCTCTCCGCTACGCAGCCGGAAATTTCTGTCCAAAATCCTAATCCCTTGCTCTGTCAAAAACTCTTCCGCTTTTTTCTCGTAAATACTCCCGATCTCCCGCCGATTATACATCTATTCTTTTTCCTTATAAAAACTTGGAACAGAAGCTTCTGCGATGGATGCTGCACAAGCCGGAGGCACGTATAGCCGCTTCATGCTCCTTTGTTCCATATCCTTTATTTTTGGCAAATTGATATGCCGGATACAGCGCATCATATTGTAACATCATCCTATCCCTGTGCACCTTGGCGATGATACTGGCTGCCGCGATGCTTGCACTGCTTGCATCTCCCCGAATAATCGGTATTTGCAAAATATCGACATCCGGAATCCGCACAGCATCATTCAAGAGTAATCCCGGCCTTAAGGATAAGTTTTTAATGGCTTGACGCATTGCCTCATAAGTGGCTTGCAGGATATTGATTTCATCAATTCTTTGAGGGCTTGCAAGCCCAATCCCCACGGAAAGCGCCTTTTCCATAATAACGGCATATAATTCCTCCCGCTTTTTTTCACTCAGCTTCTTGGAATCATTCAAATATAATACATGCTCATCCTGGGGTAAAATGACGGCAGCCGCCACAACCGGACCGGCATAGGGACCTCTGCCGACCTCATCAATTCCGCAAATATAGGGAATATGGCTATGCTCCTCCTCATAACGATACAGCAAAGCTGTCCGCATACGTTCCTTTTCTAATTTTTCTTCCTTACTTACCTTGGGCATAATGGCTCCTTTAATGCTTCGGCGGCACTTCCAAACTGATTCTCCCCAGCTTGGCATTTCTAAATTCGTGGATGAATAAGGCGGCAGCTTTATCATAGTCATAGCTCTGTCCCTTGCCAAGACAGCCCCGCTTTGCGGCAATTTCCGAAAGTACCGCATATTTGTCCTTATTTCCCTCTATGCCGTAACGTTCGGCAAGAATCTCCGGTTTATTCCGTAACAGCCAATCCAAAAGCTCCGTTGCCAACTCCCTGATATCTATAATCATATCATTGATGGAACCGATAAAAGCAATCTTTTTGCCTACCTCCGGATCCTCAAATTTGGGCCAAAGGATTCCCGGCGTGTCTAAAAGTTCGATATTCTTATTCAGCCTTATCCATTGGTTCCCTTTGGTCACTCCCGGTTTATTTCCAGTTTTTGCGCCTGCACGTCCGGAGATGGAGTTGATTAAAGTGGATTTTCCCACGTTGGGAATGCCGCTGACCATGGCACGTATGGGTCTGTTGATAATGCCTCTCTTCCTGTCTTTTTCCCGCTTGGCGGCACAAGCCTTTTCAATCAGCGCCATCAGTTTCTGCAAGTCCGTTCTTTGTCTGGAATCCGTCAGAAGGCACTCATAGGAACAGCCTCTAAAATACTGTACCCAAGCCTGATTCACCGTTTCTTCCGCCATATCGGCCTTATTTAAAATAATGACTCTGGCTTTACCGCTTCCCAGCTTATCAATATCCGGATTACGGCTTGCCAAAGGCGCCCGCGCATCGAGCATTTCGATAATCAAATCCACAATCTTCACATCTTCCTCCATTGCACGCTTGGCTTTTGTCATGTGACCGGGATACCATTGTATATTCATATTTACACCTGTCTGAAGCTTCTTTTGAAAAAAGCCACGCTGTTCGCGTGGCTGCAATGTACTATTTAATAATTTCTTTGATCTTGGCAGATTTACCGACTCTGTCGCGAAGATAGTTAAGCTTAGCTCTTCTGACCTTACCTTTTCTCACCACTTCAATTTTGTCAACGAAAGGAGAATGTAAAGGCCAAGTCTTTTCAACACCGACACCGTTGGAGTTCTTTCTTACCGTAAAGGTTTCCCTCGCTCCGCCGTTCTGTCTTTTCAGAACCGTTCCCTCAAAAATCTGGATTCTCTCTCTGGCACCCTCTTTGATTTTGTTATGTACCCTTACGGTATCACCGACATTAAATACAGGCACCTCCGCTTTTAAACCAGCAGCCTCAATATTCTTAATAATGCTATTCATTGTGTGAACCTCCCAATATTAAATTTGACATTCTTACGCAAGTGCCAGAGGAATATCTCTTCATTTCACAACTCAAATATTTTATCATAAAAGTTTATAGAATACAAGTATTTTTTGTTTTTATAAGCCGGCCTGCTTGACTTCTATCTCTTCCATTTTGCCGAATAAAACAATTCTGCCGTTGGTAGCAGCTTCCGCACAGGTGGATAAGCCGACAATCTTATCTGTGCTCCTCAAACCGATATCACGATATATGGAGGATTCGGTCTTTAAATAGGAGAACAGCTTTTCCATATCCTCCGACTTTTGTGCCGAAGTATTATATATGGTTACATCCGAGCCTTCCGTTTCCAAACAGGAGAACAAGGTAAGCTTATAGGCTTTATTATTCAAATACAAGGTTCCGGTCTGATGTCGGTTAAAATAATCCTGCTCTAAAAAATGAACAATATCACCGAACATGGCGCCGTTTTCCATGTGATGCCCGAATAAAAGCGTATATTGGTCGGAAAAATCTTCTTTATTCAGGGAATCCATAAAAATAGATCCGCCCAAAGCAAAGTTTCCGTACACATCCTTATTCAGATACTCCAAATTGCTCTCTCCTTTTACCACAGGGTAATCAATATGGGTATCATCCACTGTCAGCCAAGCCCACACATCCTCATTGACTGCTTTTAACTCCTGCAAAGAAAGGCTGTCCTCTTCTTCTGTATTGGGCTTATATTTCAGCAAATCCTCGGATACGAAAGCTCTTTGATAGGTCATCATATTATCCCATAGACTGTATCCGCCGTAAGTCAAAATCAAAAGCGCTAATACAAGACCGACTACACTCAGCAGTCGGTCCCCAAAGCGTGCAATTTTTGCAAGCGTTTCCAAATTATACTCCTTTAATGCCAACTATTCCGCTCTTCTTCTGCGCATAAAAGCGAACAGAAGAACAGAAGCAAGGCCTAACGCCAAAACATATGGTGCAAAGCTCATCGCAATACCGGTCGGTGT
>JBGZHY010000132.1:0-18199 GCA_041848045.1 Lachnospiraceae bacterium | reverse complement strand
GCAGACTTTGCCGGATGCGGAATATGCCTCCGGTATGGCGGAGGTAATCAAGCACGCCCTGATTCGGGATAAGGGCTATTATGACTTTATCCGGCAAAATAAAGAAAAGATAAAAGCCAGGGATAAGGATGTTCTGACAGAGCTGGTGCTGGTTTCGGATAAGATTAAAGCTGAAGTGGTGGAGCTGGATCCGAAGGAAGAAGGACTGCGGGGGATATTGAATTTCGGGCATACCTTGGGGCATGCCATTGAAAAGCATATGGAGTTTGGCATGAGTCACGGCGCCTGTGTTGCTTTGGGTATGATTTGCGCCCTGCAGCTTTCCGTGGACAGAAAAGGGCTTTCTCCGGAAAAAATGGAGGAGTGCAAAGAAATACTTGCGTATTTTTCCCTGCCTCTTTGTTTGGAGGAGATATCGGAAGATGTCCTGTTGACGTACACACAAAATGATAAAAAAATGGAAGCCGGACAAATAAAATTTATTCTTCTGCGGGAAATAGGCGAGGCTTATATCGACAAAAGCGTCACACCGGCAGAAATGAGAGCGTCATTAAGGAGTATAAAAGGTGAATAGAAAAAACAGATTGATATTGTTTACGGTTCTTGCCCTGCTTGCCGTAGCCCTCGACCAATACACAAAGATGCTGGCCTTTGCCCATTTGCGGGGAAACGGCGGCTACCCGCTGATACCGGAGATTCTGGAATTGGTATATGCCGAGAACAGAGGGGCGGCTTTCGGTATTTTACAAGGAAAGACCTGGCTGTTCTTTTTGATGGCGGCTCTGGTTTGCAGTTTAATTGTACGGGCGGTATACATTATGCCGCAAAAAAAGCGCATGTTGCCTTTGCTGTGCGCCTTCACTCTGATTTTCTCCGGAGCTTTGGGCAATATTATCGACAGAATGAGCAGAGGCTTTGTGGTGGATTTCATTTATTTTAAACCCATCGACTTTCCGATTTTCAATATCGCGGATATTTATGTCAGCTGTTCGGCTGCCTTTGTGGTCTATCTTCTTCTTTTTTATTATAAAGAGGAAGAGGTGGCATTTTTATCTTTTGAAAGGGACGGAGAAAAGAAAAGATGAAACAAGTGATGCTGCAGGTAACGGAGCATGATGAAGCCGTCCGCATCGATTCTTTTCTGGCACTGCATATCCCCGATAAATCCAGGTCGTATCTGCAAAAATTGATCAAGGAAAAAGCTCTGTCGGTAAACGGCAGGGAAGTTAAGGCAAATTATATCGTCAAGGAAGGAGATGTCCTGCGGCTGGATATTCCGGAAAATGTGCTGCCGGATATTTTACCGGAAAATATTCCGCTTTCCATCATATATGAGGATGGGGACTTGGTTGTGGTGAATAAGGGCAAGGATATGGTGGTGCATCCTGCGCCGGGACATTATACGGGGACTCTGGTCAATGCCTTGCTGTACCACTGCAGGGAAGATCTGTCCGGCATCAACGGCATTTTAAGACCCGGAATTGTCCATCGTATCGACAAGGATACTACAGGACTTCTGGTGGCTTGTAAAAATGATCTTGCCCATGAGTGTATTGCCGCACAGTTGAAAGAACACAGCATTACCAGAGCTTACCGGGCTTTGGTACACGGCAGATTGGGGCAGGAAGAGGGCGTGATTTGCGCGCCGATTGGAAGAAGCAGACAGGACAGAAAAAAAATGTGCGTGGATTCGCAGGGGAGGGAGGCCATTACCCATTATAAGGTGTTGGAGCGCTTTGCTTCTTATACTTATGTGGAATGTCGGCTGGAAACGGGAAGAACCCATCAAATCCGGGTTCATATGGCAAGCCTGGGGCATCCTTTGCTGGGAGATCCTTTATACTCGACTTATAAGGAAAAGTTTCATCTGCAAGGTCAGTGCCTTCATGCCATGACCTTGGGCTTCCTGCATCCGAGAAGCCGTCAATATATGCTCTTCAAAAGCGAATTACCGGAATATTTCGAAAAACTTCTGCAAAAATTACCAAAATAATCATTTACTTTTTTGCTTTTTTTGATATAATTACTTAAAAGCTTGCGTTTTCTTTGAGGAGGTATGGATATGAACAAGGGAAGATTTATTATTACCATCGGGCGGGAGTGCGGCAGCGGCGGCAAGCTGATCGGCGAAAAGCTGGCAAAGGAATTGGGTGTGAATTGTTATGACAAGGAGCTCCTGACTTTGGCTGCCAAGCAAAGCGGATTGTGCGAGGATTTATTTAAGGCCCATGACGAAAGACCCAGCTCCAGTTTTTTATACTCTCTGATTATGGACAGCTATTCCATGGGATATGCAACAAGCGGCCATTTAGATATGCCGATTAACCATAAAATATTTTTAGCGCAGTTTGAGGCCATCAAAAGACTGGCAAAGGAAGAAAGCTGTATCATCGTAGGACGCTGTGCAGATTATGCCCTGGAGGGGGATGAGGATTTGGTCAGTGTGTTCATTACGGCGGACGAGGCGGATAAAGTCCAAAGGATTATGGAAATGCAGAATCTTCCTAAGGAAAAGGCCAGAGATTTAATGATTAAGACGGACAAGAGAAGAGCAAGCTATTATAATTATTATTCCAGCAAGCGCTGGAGCGAAGCCAAGGGCTATGATCTTTGCATCAATTCCAGCCATCTGGGCATAGAGGGGGCGGTGCAGTTGATTCGCGCCTATCTGGATATCAAAAAAGCAAGGCAGTCCGCAAAGTCACAGGAGAATTAGAAAAATCCAAAGCCAAGGACAAGGCTCCTTGGCTTTATAAATAAGGAGGTTTTGTATGAAAAAAGAAACAATTATTGCCAGATTGCGGGAAGAAGCTTTGGTGGCTGTGGTACGTGCCAAAAATCCGGAGCATGGTGAAAAGGTGGTGGACGCCATCATCGAAGGAGGTATCCATTTCATCGAGATTACCATGACCATGGATAAAGGTAATCCGATTGCCTTTATCGAAAGGCTGACAAATAAATATAAGGACAGAGAAGAAGTGGTCATCGGGGCGGGTACGATTTTGGATGCGGAAACAGCCAGAATGGCGATTTTGGCAGGGGCACAGTACGTGGTAAGTCCGGGACTTGATTTGGATACCGTCAGGCTGTGCAATCGCTACAGGGTGCCGATGATGCCGGGTGTTATGACGCCGACGGAGGCCATACAGGCTTTGGAGGCCGGTTGCGATGTGCTGAAGGTATTTCCGGGCAATATTTTGGGACCTGCGGTAATCAGTACCTATAAGGGACCTTTACCTCAGGCGGAGTTTATGCCGACGGGAGGTGTGGATATTGATAATGTGGATAAATGGCTTAAGGCGGGTGCTTTTGCCCTGGGAACCGGTTCCAGCTTGACGGCAGGCGCCAAAACCGATGATTTTGCAGCTGTAAGCCAAAAAGCAAGGGATTTCGTGGAGGCTGTACGACGCTTCAGAAATTGACATTTTCTATGGAAAGTGCTAGTATCTGTAGGTACATCTTAAACAGTATGGAGGAAATATGGCGAGATTATATGAAGGAGCGGGTGTTGCACTGATTACACCCTTTTGTGAGGATGGAAGTGTAAACTACGAGATCCTGGCTGAGCTGATTGAAGAACAGATTGCCGAGGGAACGGATGCCATCGTGTCCGTGGGTACCACGGGAGAGGCGGCTACCCTATCTCATGAGGAGCATCTTGAAGTTATCCGATTCACCTGCGAGAGAGTTGCCGGACGGATACCGGTGATTGCGGGAACCGGCTCCAATGCAACGGATACCGCCATATATCTGTCGGTGGAGGCACAAAGATACGGTGCAGACGGCCTTTTGCTGGTATCCCCTTACTACAATAAAGCCACCCAAAAAGGGCTGATTGAGCATTTTACGATGGTTGCCAAGGCGGTGACCATACCGATTCTCTTATATAACATACCGGGCAGAACCGGCATCAACATCGCGCCGGAAACCATTGCCTATCTGGCGAAGAATGTGGATAATATCGTGGGGATTAAGGAGGCGAGCGGTAATTTTTCCGCCATCGCCAAGATGCTGGCTTTGCTCGGCGATACGCCTTTTGACCTGTATTCCGGCAATGACGACCAGATTATTCCGATGATGTCTTTGGGGGGCGCGGGCGTGATTTCCGTATTGAGCAATGTGGCGCCCAGAAAGACCCATGAGCTTTGTCGCGCGGCTTTGGACGGGGACTTTAAGCGGGCAGGCAGACTGCAGATTGAGGCCATGGAGCTGGTTGATCAGCTTTTTACGGAGGTAAACCCGATTCCGGTAAAGGCGGGGATGAATATGCAGGGTAAGCGGGTAGGCGGTATGCGTCTGCCTTTGACGGAGTTGGAGGAACAGCACAAGAAAACCCTGCGGGAGGCTTTAAAAAACTACGGCGTTTTATAAGGAGAGGCTATGCTGAATGTGATTATGCACGGCTGCGGCGGAGCCATGGGCAAGGTGGTGTGCGACCTGTTGCAGCAGGATAAGGAATGCCGGCTGGTGGCAGGAGTGGATATAAGCCCCACGGGTAAAGAGAATTTTCCCGTTTATACCGGGATAGAGGATGTTCGGGAAGAGGCGGATATCATCATTGATTTCGCACATGTCAGTGCCGTGGATGCACTTTTGGACTATACAGCCCGTAAAAACCTGAGGCTTGTTTTGTGTACCACAGGGCTTTCCGACGAGCAGCTTGCCAAGGTAGAGGCTTTATCCCGGAAAAGGGCTGTTTTGCGCAGTGCCAACATGTCATTGGGCGTAAATCTGCTGCAGGCCTTGGTGAAGGAGGCGGCGAAGCTTCTATACAGGGCGGATTTTGATATAGAAATCATAGAAAAGCACCACAGACGGAAGCTGGATGCTCCCAGCGGTACGGCGCTTTTGCTGGCGGATGCGGTAAATGAAGCTTTGGGGGGGGAACTGTCTTATGTGTACGAAAGACAGAGCAGACACAAGCCCAGAGATAAGCGGGAACTGGGTATCAGCGCTTTACGGGGCGGAAGCATTGTGGGAGAACATGAGGTGATTTTTGCAGGCGAGGAAGAAGTCCTGTGTCTGTCCCACAGCGCCTATTCCAGGAGCGTTTTTGCGAAGGGCGCTCTTGCGGCGGCGAAGTATCTTGCCGCTAAAGATAAGGGTCTGTATACCATGTCCGATGTCATAGCGGGAAGATAAAATTGAATGAAGGATAAACCGGAGCCAGGCTGTTTAGCTTGGCTTTTTTAGAAAGAGCGGTACAGGGTAAAAATGGGGAACAAGGATACAAAAAGAAGTGTAAAAAATGAGCTTTTACGTGTGATGAGCGTCATCAGTATCATTACGATTATTTTGGTGGGAAGCATATCCTCCCTGTTGATGTTTGGACAGTCCTACGGGCTTGCCCGCTCGGATATGCAGTTTTATACCAACAATATTTCCGCACGTCTGTCCAATCATCTGCGTTTTGTGGAAGAAACGGTTCTATATCTGCGAAAAAGCGAAGAAATGAAGACTTTTTTCCGAAATTCGCAGCTGCAGGATAAGGATACTTTGCTGTCCTCCATGGAAAGCGGTATCAATCTCTTTTCGGAATGGAACATGGTTGAGGAGATTCATCCTTTTTTAAAAGATGTTTACGTCCTTAATCAGAATATGCAAAGTCTGGATATTCATTTTTATCTGGAAAGCAGCGGCGCCCGGGACAGACAGAGGGAGCGTATCATTCAGGAGTTGGAAGCCTACCGTGAGAGCGGAGAACTCTTTCGCTATAAGAAGTATGGCAATGATATCGAAATTTATTTCAGCCTTTATGATGATTATTTACGGGAAATAGGCTATGGAGCCGCCGTTATTAACGGTGCGGGCATGCAGAAAATTTTTTCGGGCTTGTCCAGATATGCGGATTCCCATTTCATTTTGACGGATAAGGAGGGCAGGCATATATTCGGCAGCAATATCGAAGCTTTTGTTCCGACGGAACAGGTCTATGAAGAGCAAATAAACATAGGCGGAAAAGCTTATTTTTATTCCGGATATTCCTACGGCTTTGCTTTCCGCTCCCATATTTTGATACCGACTAGCGCCTTGTATCAGAATATCCTGCCTGTTTTCGGGCTTGCCTGGTTCTTTGTATTCTTTGTTTTTGCGGTTTCCATACTGCTTATTTTTTATTATGCCGATAAGCTCACAAGACCTTTGCAGACCATTGTATATAAGCTGCGGGAGCTGGGAAAGGGGGATTTCAGCACAAGACTGGATGATTCGGATTTACGGGAATTTCATGCAATCAGCGAATCCTTCAACGACATGACGGATAAGATTGACAAGCTGATTATTCAGGTTTATAAAAATGAGCTGATGGCAAAGGAGGCGAGGCTGCAGTATTTGCAGGCGCAGATCAATCCTCATTTTCTCTTTAACGTTTTGAGTATGATTTCCCTGCGCTCCAAAATGAATAAGGATGAAGAAACCTACCGTATGGTACATTCCCTGGCAGGGCTGATGCAGGGGAAGATATTCAGAAAAAATGAAATCGAAATTCCCCTGCAGGAGGAGATTAAGATTGCAGAGTTTTATCTCTATCTTTCCGGTGAGCGCTTTAAGGACAGGATTCGTTATGCCATACATTGGGAATCGGAGGATTTAAAGGATTGTATGGTGCCGAAGCTTTGCATAGAGCCTATTGTGGAAAATGCCGTAATACACGGTTTGGAGCCGAAGGTAGAGAAGGGCAGTATCAAGGTGGATATTCGGAGGCAGGGGGAAAAGCTTGTGGTGACGGTGGAGGATGACGGTATCGGTTTTGACACCCAAAAAGCCTATGACGATCAGGCTTCCAGACATCCCAGAGTGGGGCTGATGAATATTCGGCGCCTGATTCAGAACCTGTACGGAAATGATTACGGCATGCGAGTGGAAAGCCGTTTGGGAAAGGGCAGCAAGGTGGAAATTATTCTGCCCTATACCAAAGAAAAGCTGATTTAGAGGAGGAACCATGTATACAGTATTGATTGCAGATGACGAACCCTTTGTCAGAGAAGGGCTGAAGGAACTGATACCTTGGGAAAATCTGGGCTTTCGCCTCCTGGCTGCCTACGGGAACGGAGCGGATTTGCTTGCGCATACGGAGAGGGAAATGCCGGATTTGATCATTACGGATATACAGATGCCGGTGATGACGGGGTTGGAACTGGCGGCGAAGCTGCGGGAAAGACAGGAGGGTGTGGCGCTGGTTTTTTTGACGGCATATTCGGATTTTGCTTATGCCAAACAAGCCATTGCCTATCAGGTAAAAAATTATATTTTAAAAAGCAGCCTTCTGGAGGATTTGCCTAAGGTTTTAGAGGATCTGCGCCTGGATTTGGATGAAAAGAGGGAAGAAAGAGCGGAGAGAGGTAAAGCTGCACCACAGGAGGAGGCGGAGCTTATTGCCGCAATAAAGGCATATATACATGCCCGTTATCAGGAAAATATCAGCTTGGAAGATATTGCCGGTGCGGTGTATGCAAACCGTTCTTATGTCAGCCGTATGTTCAAGAAAAAGACCGGTGAAAATTTATTTGATTATCTGAATCGCTACCGTATTGAACAGGCCAAAATCTGTATCGCCAGGGGAAATAAAAAGATTTATGAGGTGGCTGTACTGGTAGGCTTGGAAGACACCGCATATTTTTCCAAAGTCTTTAAGAAGTATACGGGATATGCGCCGAAAGAATATGAAAAAATGAGCAGGGGAGAATAAATCATGACAGGGCTGCGCAGGTATCAGATTGTCATACCGCTTTTGCTGCTGTTTTTGCTCTTGTCCGCTTGCAGACAGGAGCAAAAAACAGAGCGCACAAGTATTGTGCTGCTGCACGGTTACGGCAGCAACAGCGAAAGGGACAGGGTTATGCGGGAAATTTATAAGGAGTTTGAGCTGCAGCATCCGCATATTTCCCTGCATCTTGTGTCGGTTCCCAGCTTTGACAAGGTAGAGGCAAAGACCCGAGATATGCTGGCGGTGGGGAAAATGCCGAATATCATTTATACGGGAGGCTATACCACGGATCGTTTCTACCGGTTTATGTTGGAACAGGGTTATTTAACGGACTTGCTGCCCCATATCCGAAAGGATGCCGATTTTCATGCAAGCCTTTCTCCGAAGATATGGCAGGATTGGGGAGAAGGGGAAGCGTTGTATACGGTGACGGATCATCTGAGTGTTCGCGGATACTGGTATAATCGAAAGATTTTTACCAATGCCGGTATTGTAAAGGCACCTGAAAGCAAAGCCGAATTTTATGCGGCATGTGAGAAAATCAATGTATGGGCAGCGGAAAATAAATATGACACCGTGCCTCTTGCTCTGCATACGGAGGAGGCTGCGGATTTGCTGCAGTATTTGATGGGAGCTTCCGCCTCCGATGCGATACCCGTCTTTCCTTTAGGGGAAAATGAAGAAAATTTTAAAGCGGCTTTGGAAGAGCTGAAAATCCTGTCCGCCTTCAAGAAAGAAAACAGGGAATACGGCAAAAAAGACAGCCTGCAAAGTTTTACCGTGGGACACAGCGCCATCTATATCGGCGAACAGTGGGAAGGGATTTTATTCCCGGACACCCTGGACGCCGAGTTTCGGTTTTTTGTGGATGAAGAAGGAATTTTGCCCATGTACTCCGCTTTATCGGGATTTTTGCTCAGTAATTTATCGGATGAGAAACAAAAAGAAGCCGGAATTTTGCTGATTCGCTATATGTTGAGCGATAAAGTACAGAGAAAACTGGCGGTTTTGGGCTTTGTTCCTGCAAATCCTGCCGTTTTTGCAGAAGAAAGCTCTGTGCTTTCTTCTGCCCGAAGGCAGGAGCTGCAAAGTGCGACAAGAACCGTGCAGGCTCCGGAAAAGGTGTGGAAGGGTCTGCATTATGCCGTATTTTCTTCCCATATCCAGACCTATCTGCAGGGGGACTTATCTTTGGAGGACTTTGTTCGTTATATGCAGGAAGAAAAATTGCAGTAGACAATAGACTGCAAAAAAAGAGCAATATTTTACAAGATTTTGATGAAAAGTAGATATTGTCCAAGTTATGGGCAACAGATTGCGTGGTATCCCGGAAGAAAATACGATATACTGCCTGCAGTTTGAAATGTCAGAGGACATTCATCAACCAGGAAGGAGAGAGTATCGTATGAAAAAAAGATTGTTTTTGACTTTCGGAAGTATCGCAGCGGCAGCCCTTTTGGGTGCTTGTTCTAGCGGCACGACAACCCAGAGCACCCAGACTCAGGCGGCAGGAGAGGCGACTACCCAGAGCGCGGAGGCAAGCATTAAGGGAGAGGTGAGATATGCTTTTTGGGACAAGAAGCAGGAGCCTTGGTTGCAAAAGTGTATCGAGGAATTTAACAAGACCTATCCGGATGTAACCATCAAGCTGGAGCAGAGCAGCTGGGATGAGTATTGGACAAAGCTGGAGGCGGGCGCGACAGGCGGCAGCTCCGCAGACGTATTCTGGCTCAACGGTCCGAATATTACCAAATATGCAAGAGGAGGCGTTCTGCTTCCGATTGACGATTTGCTGAAAAACTCCGATATTAACACGGCAAATTATCCGGAGGCTTTGGTAAAGCTCTACAATGTAGACGGTAAGCAATATGCAATACCGAAGGATTTCGATACCATCGGTGTTTGGTACAACAAGGAGCTTTTTGATGCGGCAGGAGTACCGTATCCGACCAATGATTGGACCTGGGAAGATATGGCGGCTATGGCGAAGCAATTAACCAAGACAGACGGCAGCGTATACGGCATAACGGCAGCGTACCGTGACCAGACCGGATTTTACAATACGGTATTTGCCCATGGCGGTTATGTGGTTTCCGATGATAAAAAGAGTTCCGGCTATGACAAGGCGGAAACCCAGGCGGGCGTACAGTGCTGGGCGGATCTGCAGGCGGCAGGTGTAAGCCCTAGTCAGGCTTCTTTGGAAGAAACGGAAGATTATGTACGTTTCCTTTCCGGCAGTGTGGCTATGCACTGGAACGGTTCTTGGTTTGTGAATGAGATTATTGATTCCGATTTGAAGGATAAGGTGGGCGTGGTGGCTCTGCCGTCCATCAACGGCAAGAAGGCTACGGTTATTCACGGTCTTGGAAACTGTATTGCCAAGAGCACAAAGAATCCGGAAGCAGCTTGGAAATGGGTGGAATTTTTGGCAAGTGAGAAAGCAAATCAGCTTTCCGCTGAAACCGGAGCGGCGATTCCGGCGTATAAAGGAACGGCAACGCAGTGGGTGGACGCTCATAAGGAATATGATTTGAACGTATTCATAGAAGCAGCGGAGCAGTATTCCTATCCGTATCCGGTATCTCAGAACGCACCGGAGTGGGGCCAGTATCAGACAGATATTTTGAAGAAGGTTTTCAGCCTGGAATCCGATGCAAAGGCGGCTTGCGAGGAGCTAGCGGTAAAGATGAACGAGGTACTGAAAAACGAGCAATAATACATATTCGAGGAGCGTCTGTTTACAGGCGCTTCTTTACTGAAAGATATTTGACGAGAGGAGTAGCAATATGAAGAAAGGCATGAGTTCCGCCAAACGGACAGACTGCATTACGGCTTATCTGATGATACTGCCTCTGGTACTGGGTTTGGGCGTGTTCTATTTATACCCGATTGTAAAAGTCTTTATCGACAGTTTTTATAATGTAGGGGCTTTTAACCAGCGCTATTTTGTAGGCTTTGCAAACTATGTGCAGATGGTGCAGGATCCGGTAGTATGGAAAACCTTGAACAATACGGTGATTTATGTTCTGATTATCGTTCCGGGAACCCTGACGATTTCTTTGATTTTGGCTTGTCTGCTGAATACCGGCATAAAGGGGAAAACCTTTTTCAGAACGGTGTATTTTTTACCTGCCATTACTATGGGAGCGGCGGTAGGTATTATATGGCGCTGGATGTTCAATACGGACTACGGTGTGATTAACTTTTTCCTGAACGCCCTGGGCTTTGAATCCATGCAGTTCATTACCAATCCGAAACTGGCTATTTTTGCGATTTGCGTGGTGGGTATATGGATTAACGTGGGCTACAATATGATTATTTTGCTGGCGGGCATACAGGGTATCTCCAAAACCTATTATGAGGCGGCGCAGATAGACGGTGCCAGCGGTATTTCACAGTTTTTCAACATCACCTTACCTTTGGTGACGCCGAGCTTGTTTTTTGTGTTGATTACAACCTTAATCGGAACCTTTCAAACCTTTGACATCATCTATCTGATGATCAACAAGGAGGGCTTGGCCATGGAGGCGACCCAGAGTATGGTTGTGTATTTCTACAAGAATGCGTTTGAGTTTTCTAAAAAAGGCTATGCTTCCGCCATCGCCGTATTTTTGTTTGGCATCATTATGCTGGTAACGGTGGGACAGATGAAGCTGCAGAAAAAGTGGGTGACCTATGACTAGAGTCGGCAGAAAAAATGATAAAAAGATAAAATGGGGACATATTTTGATTTATGCGGTTTTGCTTTTGGGTGTGGCCAGCACGGCTTTTCCCTTTATATGGATGGTTTTGACCTCTTTCAAAACCCAGTCGGAGTCGATTCGCATACCGCTGCAGTTTTTCCCTTCCGAGCTAAGGATTTCCAATTATATCAGTTTGTTTGAAAAAATACCGTTTGCCAGAATGTACGCCAATACGGTAATCAATGCGACGGTTATTGTAACGGTACAGCTGGTATTTTGTTCCATGGCGGCTTATGCCTTTGCGCGCATTGAATTTCCGGGCAGAGATCTTATTTTCGGCATTCTCTTATCCGTGCTGATGATTCCGTCTTCCTTTTTCATCCTGCCCCAGTATCAGATTATTCAAAATCTGGGACTGCTCAATACGATTCCGGCTTTGTTTTTGCCGAATATTTTCAGTATTTTCGGCACCTTTTTGTTGCGGCAGTTTTTTAAATCCCTGCCCAAGGAATTGGAGGAGGCGGCACGTATCGACGGTTGCAGCCGATTTATGATATTCACCAAGATTATGCTGCCTTTGGTCAGTTCCGGTTTGGTAGCCCTTGGTATATTGACCCTGCGTTTTGCATGGAATGATTTGATGTGGCCTTTGATTGTCAACACCTCTGCCGAGAAGATGACCCTGTCCGCCGGGTTGTCCTTGTTAAAGGGGCAGTATTCCACGGATTATCCGATTATGATGGCGGGTGCCGTCATGGCGGTGTGGCCTCTTTTGCTTGCCTTTATTATATTCCAGAAACAGTTTATTGAGGGTATTGCGAGTCAGGGAATCAAAGGTTAGGAAAGAGAAAGGAAAATAAATATGAGCGGAAAGATTAAAATGGCAATGATAGGACTGGGTGCAAGGGGATACGGGCTTTTGGATACGGCGTATCTGGAGCACCCGGAGGCAGAGTTCTGTGCTGTCTGCGATGTATATGAGGATAGAGTAAAGGCGGCTGCGGACTTAATCGAAAAGGTCAGCGGGAAGCGTCCCTTTGAAACCTTGAATTATAAAGAGATCTGGGAAATGCCGGAGGTGGAAGCCGTCATTCTTTGCACTTCCTGGGACAATCACATCGATCTTTGTATTGAAGCCATGGAGCATGGCAAGTATGTGGGTTGTGAAGTGGGAGGAGCCTACTCTTTGCGGGAATGCTGGAAAATTGTGGAGGCCTATGAAAGAACGGGGATTCCGGTAATGCTGCTGGAAAACTGCGTGTACGGCAGAGATGAAATGATGGTGTATCATATGGCAAAGCTGGGCGTTTTGGGTGAGATTGTACACTGCGAGGGCGGATATAAGCATGATTTGCGGGAGGAAATTGCTTTCGGAAGAGAAAAGCGGCATTATCGCCTGGATAATTATATTCATCGCAATACCGAAAATTATCCGACCCACGAAATCGGACCGATTGCCAGGATTTTGGACATCAATCGGGGTAATCGTATGCTGACCATCAATTCCGTCGCTACCCGTGCGGCAGGACTTAAAGCCTATATTCAGGAGCATAAGGCGGATGATACCGAGTTGCGGACTACGGACTTTAAGCAGGGAGATGTAGTCAGCAGCATCATCAAATGCGCTAACGGTGAAACCATTGTCATCACCCTGGATACTACCCTGCCGAGGTATTATTCCAGAGGCTTTACCGTACAGGGAACCAAGGGAATGTATACCGAGGACAATCGTTCCATCTATTTGGACGGGCATGAGCACGGTAAGGATCATTTTGACTGGACTAGGCACTGGGGAAATGTGGAGGAGTTTAGAGAGGAATACGAGCATCCGCTGTGGAGAAAGTATCTGAGCGAGGGTGTAAAGAAAGGACATGACGGAATGGATTACCTTGTCTTTTCCGATTTTGTGGACTGTGTAAAGCATAAAACCCAAGCTGCTATTGATGTTTATGATATGGCGGCATGGATGAGCATCACCGCCTTGGCGGAGGAATCCATTGCCAAGGGCGGCGCCCCGGTTTCCATACCGGATTTTACCAACGGAAAGTGGATAAAAAGGAGAGCCTAAGGCTTTCCTTTTTCTTGTATTTATATTATAGTGGTAAAGAGGTAGGTGAAGATGATGAATAAATGGAAATTACAGTATAAAGAGCCGGCAGGCAGCTGGTATGAGGCTCTGCCTCTGGGCAGCGGCAGCCTCGGCGCCATGGTATTTGGCGACACAAAGAAGGAGAGGCTTGCCCTGAATCTGGACACGCTGTGGTCGGGGGACGGAAAGCGGGATAAAGCCAATCCGCAAAAGGCGGATTTTAAACGCTTACGGGACTATATTTTTGCCGGAGAGCATGAGAAGGCGGAGGACTATGCCAGAACCTACATTTTCGGGGATTGGACGGAGTGTTATCTGCCCGCGGGAAATCTGTATATCGATTTGCAGGGAAGCAGGGAGTCGATATCGGGTTACGAAAGAGAACTGCAGTTGCAGGAAGCTGTATACAGAGATACATGGGAAAGGGACGGAAAGCTTTATCGCAAGGAGGTTTTTGTTTCTTTATGTGATGATGTACTGGCATTGCGTATCGGGGTAGAGGAAGGACGCTTTGATGCCGAGCTTTCTCTGGACAGTCTGCTTAGACACCGTTGCAGGGGGGCGGGAGAAAATACCTTATTCCTGCATTTGCAGGCGCCGATATATGCGGCGCCGGATTATCTGCCCGTGGAAAATCCGATCGTTTACGAAGAGGGTCGGGGCATGCAAGCCTGTCTGTGTGTGGAAGCCTTCTGTACAGACGGAAGGGTTTATCGGAAGGATGGGAAGCTTGTAGCGGAAAATGTGCGGGAATTATACCTTTTCATGGCCGGAGAAACAGATTTTCAAAAAAAGGAAAGTGTAGAGGAATTGGCATTTGCCAAAATCAGGAGCATTTTGCCTGCAGCGGATGAGGCAGATATCCTGCCGTTTTATGAGGAGATGAAAAAGAGGCATATTGCCGCTTATCAGCAGTATTTTTCGCGTTTTGATTTTTATCTGGGACAGGAAGAGCGGCAGGAGGATACACTGCAGCTTTTAGAGAAAAAAAAGCAGGACTTGTATCCGCTGATGCTGCACTATGCCAAATATTTGATGATTTGTTCTTCCAAACCCGGAACGGAATGTGCCAATTTGCAGGGGATTTGGAATGAGAAGCTGCGCGCTCCCTGGAGTTCCAATTATACCGTCAATATCAATACCCAGATGAATTACTGGTTTGTGGAAGCAGCTAATCTGGCGGAGTGTCATGAGCCTTTGTTTGATTTGGTGGAGCGGTCAATGGAAAAGGGACGGGAGTGTGCCGAAAAGCTGTATCGGCTGCCGGGCTTTGTGACCCATCACAATATCGACATCTGGGGACATGCAGGTCCTGTGGGGCGGAATGCGGTGGACAGCATTGCTTCCAAGTATGCGCTGTGGCCCATGAGCAGCGGCTGGCTGTGCAGACATTTCTGGGAACATTATTTGTACGGAAGAGATGAGGCCTTTTTGGAAAAAAGGGCATATCCCGTGATAAAAGAGGCGCTTGCCTTCTATGCAGCCTATTTGACGCAGAAAGGGGAGTATCTGGTAACCTGTCCGTCCACCTCTCCGGAGAATGAGTTCCTGGATGAGGAAAAAAGACCTTGGGCTTTGAGCTGTGCTTCTACCATGGATATCAGTATTTTAAAGGAGCTGTTTGCCTGTTATGGAGAAATCTGCCGCATCCTCAAAAAGAAGGAGGAAGTGGATGTGAAAGGGATTTTAGAGAAGCTGCCGCCTTTCCAAATTGGCAAGTATGGACAGTTGCAGGAGTGGCTGTATGATTATGAGGAGCAGGATGTGCATCATCGCCATGTTTCTCATCTGTATGCTTTGTACCCGGCTTCTTTGATCTCTCGGGAAAGGGAGGATTTGCGGAAGGCTGTACGTGTGTCCCTGGAGCGGAGAAAGGACGAGGGTACCGGCTGGTGCATTGCCTGGAAGGCCTGTCTGTTCGCAAGACTGACGGACGGAAATCGTGCCTTGGCACTTTTGGACAGACAGCTTCGTCTGACCAGAGAGGAAAGGGTGTGCAGCGTCGGAGGCGGAACCTATCCGAATCTGTTTTGTGCCCATCCGCCATTCCAGATTGACGGAAATTTCGGTTTTGCGGCGGCGGTTTTGGAGATGCTTTTGCAAAGTGAAGGAGAGGATGTCTACTTACTTCCTGCCCTGCCGGAGGGTTGGCAGGAGGGGGGTATACGCGGCATGCGGGCAAGAGGCGCTCTCAGCTTTTCTTTCACCTGGGGAAAAGGGCGCATTCGCCATATCTGTATAGAAGCCGCACAGGCTGCACGGCTGTCCTTACATTACAACGGGAAAACGGAGCGATTTTCCTTAGAAAAAGGAGAAAAGAAGGAAATCCATGAAATATAAAATAATAGAGTGGATGAAAAACAGCCCCAGCGCTTTTCAGGCTGTAGACTGCATCAAAAAAGAGCTGCAAAGGGCGGGCTATGAAAAGCTGGATTTTGGAAGCGGTGTCAAGAGAGGCGGAAGGTATTATATTACCAAAAATGATTCTTCCATCATGGCTCTGAATATCGGGGCGAATCCTGCGCAGGCAGGTTTTCACATTGTTGCTTCTCATCTGGACTGCCCCTGCTTAAAGGTTAAGCAAAATCCCCTGCTTTCCACAGATGCTTATCACAGACTGAATGTGGAAGCCTACGGGGGTATGCTCTTAGCCACTTGGTTTGACAGACCCCTGTCTATTGCGGGACGTCTTATTTATAAAAGTGCGGAAGGCTTACAGACCAAATTACTACATCTGAAAGAGCCTTTGCTGTGTATCCCTTCCGTGGCGGTGCATCTGCAAAGTAATGCCAATACAGGAGCTTCTTATAATGTGAAAGAGGACTTGCTTCCTCTGATTTCCACGGAAGAAAACTTTGATTTTTACGCGTTTCTGGAGAAAAAAGCGGGTATTTCCGGCAAAATTTTAAGCCATGATTTGTTTCTCTATCCCTGTCAGGAGCCTTTGCTTTGGGGAGAAGATGAGGAATTTCTCAGTGCCTATCACATTGACGATATGGCATGCGCGGCGGCTTCTTTGTACGCCTTTATTGACTGTTTTCAGCAGGAGAATATCAATGTATATGTCTGCTTTGATCATGAAGAGGTGGGCTCTATGAGCCAACAGGGAGCGGACAGTAATTTTTTGTATGATGTGTTGCAGTACATTGCCCGCAGCCTGAACCTGGAATATTTGTCGGTGTTGGAGCAATCCATGGCGCTCAGCGCGGACAATGCCCATGCTCTGCATCCGAATCATCCCGAGTATCATGATGTTTCCAACAGGGCAAGGATGAATAAGGGGCCGGTAATCAAACACAGCGCCAGGCAGTCCTATACCAGTGACGGCAAAACGGCATCCATTTTGATGGAAATAATGGAAAAAGCCGCTATTCCGTATCAGTTTTTCAGCAATCGCAGCGATATGAAAGGGGGTTCCACCCTGGGCAACATTTCCAACACCCATGTGTCTTTGGACAGTGTGGATGTGGGGCTTGCCCAGCTTGCCATGCATTCTGCCGTGGAAACAGCAGGCTCAAGGGATCTGGAATACCTTGTCAGGATGTTTCAGGCGTTCTATCAGTCCAAAATCATCAGAAAGGAGGATGGACTGATTCAGATACGATAAAGGAGAAGGAGGAATAAAGAAAGATGAAATTTGATTTTGTGTATCACAACCCGACAAAGATTTATTTTGGAAAAGAGGCGCTGTCATATCTGGGAAGAGAGCTTTGTGCTTACGGTAATAAGATTTTATTGGCATACGGTTCCTCTTCGCTAAAGCGCTACGGTTTGTACGATAAAATCACGGATATTTTAAGGGAGGCGGGCAAGGAGGTTTTTGAACTTTCCGGCATACCTGCCAATCCGACCTATGAAAAGGTATTGGAGGGAGCCGAACTCGTAAGAAAAAATCAGATCGATTTCATTCTGGCGGTGGGTGGAGGTTCGGTTATAGACTGTGCCAAAGCTATTTCGGCAGCAAGCTTTTGCAAGGAAGATTTCTGGGATAAGTATTACCTTCGTCAGGAAGAGGTGGATACGCAGGTGCTTCCTATTGCCTCCGTTTTAACCATGGCGGGCACCGGTTCGGAGATGAACGGCGGTTCCGTGATTACCCATTATGGGCAGAAGCTGAAGGTCGGCAGGGTTTTTTCTACAGACCTGTACCCTAAGTTTTCGATTCTGAACCCGGAATTTACCTTTACGGTACCGGAGTATCAGATGAAATCCGGCATTTTTGATATTATGAGCCACTTGATGGAACAGTATTTCAGCGGAGAGGATGAAAATGTTTCCGATTATCTGATAGAAGGTCTGCTGCGCTCCGTTATCGAAAGTACAAAAAGGGCTTGTGCAAATCCGCAGGATTATGAGGCAAGGAGCAATATTATGTGGGCTTCCACCGTTGCCTTAAACCGCATCGTAGGGGTATCCAAGGAACAGGATTGGGAGGTACACGCCATTGAACATCAGTTGGGAGCCTATACGAACTGTGCCCATGGCATGGGGCTTGCGGCAATTTCTGTTCCATATTACCGCTATATTTATAAGCAGGGACTGGAGAAGTTTGTCCGTTTTGCGAAGAATGTATGGAATATTTCCGAGGAAGGCAAGACAAAGGAGGAGCTGGCGCTTGCCGGTATTGATGCTTTGGAGGCTTTTATTAAGGAAAACGGTATGGTTTCTTCTCTTGCCGAGTTGGGGGCTACCAAGGAAATGCTGCCTCTGATTGCGGAATCT
>JBGZHY010000131.1:0-11096 GCA_041848045.1 Lachnospiraceae bacterium | reverse complement strand
CGGCGGGTCTTGTCCATTGTGGAAATAGGAGAGTATGTGAATGATAAAATCGAAACAAGCACCTTGTATGCTTTTGAAGAAAACGAAAGCGGCAGCAGGGAAGAATTGGAGGGATATTTGGTGCAAAAAGCTGCGCTGCAAAATCGGGAAAAGCTCCTGCGGGCAGGAATCAGATTATAGGGTCTATCATTTTCGCATAAGGGAATATATAGGCTACAGTTTATATGCGCTGTTTTTAATCGCAGTGTTTGTATATGTTTTTTACAGAAGCCTGCCCCTGTTTTTGTGTGTGGCTCCACTTTGTCTTTTCTATCCGAAATGGAAGAAAAAAGCTTTGGTGAAAAAGCGAAAACAGAAGCTGTTACTGGAGTTTAAGGAGGCGATTTTAATTGTTTCCGCCCTGGTCAGTGCGGGCTATTCCTTAGAAAATGCCGTGGGGGAAAGCTTGTCGGAGCTGCATCTGCTGTTCGGGGAGAGAGCCATGATTGTAGAGGAATTTTCTTTGCTGTGCCGGAAACTGCGTGTAAACAAAAGCATTGAATGTGCCGTTGAGGAGTTTGCTCTACGCAGCGGAGTTGAGGAGATAGAGCATTTTTCATCCATTATCAAGGCGGCGAAACGCAGCGGAGGGAGGTTGGCGGATATATTTGAGCAAAGTGTGCGGGTTATCAGCGATAGAATCAGTATCAAAGAAGAGATTCTGACCTTAAGCAGTGCCAGGATATTTGAGCAGAAGCTGATGAATTTCTTTCCTTTGGCTATGATTTTATATATTGATTTCAGTTCCCCGGATTATTTTGCCTGTATGTATGAAAGTTTGCCGGGTAGAGGGCTGATGAGCGCGGCTCTTGTGGTATATATATTGGCTGTGGTGATAGCCAATCATACTTTGGAGGTTCATTTGTAGGAGAAGATTTGAAGGTATACAGATTGTTTAAGCAATACCGTTTGCAGATACTGTTGATGCTGGCGGCAAGCCTGTTTTGCGCGCTGTATTCTTACCGAAGGGCGGCAGATACGGATTTACGGGTCGGAAAAGTAAGAAGAGAGGATTATGCGGGAGAGGATAAAGAGCTTGTTTTACAGGTGGAGGGACTTTCGGATGAAGTTCTTTCTTTGGATCTTGCTCTGAAAAAACGGCAGTATACCCGGGAGGAGGCGGACGCAGTATTTGAACGCTGCATGGATATTGTCGTGAAAGAACTGGCAGGGCAAAATACTTCCCTGCAGGAAGTGAAGCAAAAGCTTCATTTTTTGAAGTACATTGAAGAATACGGTGTAGATGTACGCATTATACCGGAAGACAGCAATCTTATTTCCGCCAAGGGGGAGGTGTTCAACGTCGATTTGGCAAAACCGGCAGACAGCAGCTTGCGGGTACGCTTGCAGACGGATTTGCATGAAGCTTATTTTAACATTCCTGTGCGGGTTTGTCCGGCAGATCTTTCGGAGCAGGAAAAAAGGCTGCTTGCTTTTCGGCAGCATATACGGCAGGAGGATGAAAAGCAGAAATTTCTGGATTATTTACAGCTGCCGACGAAGTGGGAGGGGCGTTCGCTGTCATACCGTGTGCCGCAAGAAAATAAAGGGCTTGTGATTATGCTTTTTGCCGCTCTTGTTTCGCTTCTTTTGCATATGCAAAAACGGCAGAAGATGAAAGAGGAAAAGAAGAGAATACAGCGGCAGGCATTGCTGGAATATCCGGAGATTATTTCAAAATTTATCGTGTTTTTGGAGGCGGGTTTATCTGTTCGCAATATTTGGGACAGAGTGGTAGAAGATTATGAAAAGAGCAGTCAGGGGGAGAAAAAGCAGGTTTATGAAGAGATGAAGAAGGCAGCGTTGCGCCTGCGGTCGGGCATCCATGAAGCTTTAGTGTATAAGGATTTTTCCAGAAGTATCGGTCTGCGGCAATATATGAAGTTTATGAGTATATTGGAGCAAAACAGAAGGACGGGCTTGTCCAATCTGAAGGAAATTTTGCATCAGGAATGTAAGGCGGCATGGGAAGAGCGCATACATTTGGCGAAACGGCAAGGTCAGGAGCTGGGAACAAAACTATTGCTGCCCTTGTTCATGATGCTGCTTGTGGTATTGGCACTTGTTATTGCGCCGGCAATGATGAATATTTATTAAACGGAGGAGAAAACGATGGAAGAATTAAAAAGGTTTTGGACGGATGAAAGCGCCATAGGTGTTATTGAAGTGGTTTTAATATTAGTGGTTTTAATCGGCCTGGTGCTGATTTTTAAGGATAATATCAAGAAGCTTTTGGAAAATATTTTTAAGGAAATCAATAAGCAGTCTAAAGAGGTTTACTAAAGCATGAAGGGGCGTGGTTCCGTTTCGGTATTTTTGGCTTTGACCTGCACCTGTATGATTTCTTTGGTGCTTTTGATGCTGGAGGGAGCAAGAACTGCCGGCGCTCGCTGGCAGGCGCAGAATGTTGCCTTTGCCAGCATGGATTCTTTGTTCAGCGAGTATAACAAAAAAATGTGGGAAAGATACAGGATTTGTCTTTTGGAGTATCTGGGAGAGCAGGATATCCGGGACTGTCTGGAGCAGTATGCAAAGGATTATGCGAAAGGATCCGCCAATTACAGGCTGCATTCACCGGAGTTCAGCCTTGCGGATAAACGGATGATTACCGATGAGGGCGGGGCATATTTGGAAAGGGAAATCCTCGCCCTTATGCCCCTGCATATTCTTGGGGATGCCCCTGCCCCGCCCAATCCCGAGGAATTATTGGAAACTATGCAGTCGGCACAGGCAAGGGCTTCCATCGGAGAAGAGTTACAGGAAATCGCTGCCTTGGCCATGGATTTGGAAGCATATTTTATTCCCATTGCCCGGTGTCTGGAAAGGATTAACAAAGGATATCGAAATGCAGGAGCTGCTTTGGAAGAGGAGGACATCGGTGATTTTTGTGCAAATGCCGAAGATCTGCTGAAAGGATTGGAAGATCTGGAGAAAAGCTTCCAAAGATACGAGGAAAAGGCAGGGCAGACACAAGAGCGTATAGACAGGATATATACGGAGAAGGCAGAGCAGTGGCAGCTTGTAAGAGGCGGCGATAAAAGCAGTCTGGAGGAATATACAAGGGCATATACGCTATATAAGGAGGAGCAGGCCGGGCGCCTGAAGGAAAGCAGGGATATTGTGCAGGCGTACACGACGCAGAGGGCGCCTATAGAAGAAAGCCTGAAAAATGCCGAGGAAATCCTATATCTGGAAGAACAGCAGGATGAGGATACAGGGGAGGATGACGAAGAAGCCAAGCAGGAAGAGGAAAGCGAAGACGAGGAGGATTACACGGAAGAAATTCAGGCTTTATATGAGCAGCTCAGACAACAATGGTCGCTGCTGCAGTTGTCCGCCAAGGTGGAAATCACGGAGGCGGATGAGGAGAAAAAGGCGCAGCTGTATGCTTTGCAGGAGAGTATGCAAGGCGGTTTGTTGGATCTTGTTTTGCCGCCGGGTGAGGTCTGCAGCAGTAAGGAGATAGCGGAAGGTATAGACCTGGCAAGCAGGCATCAAAAGAGTCGCAGTCTTCCGGGACTCAATATAGCGGAACGCCTTATCATACAGGAGTATACCGATCGATTTTTTACGGATTTTACCGGCGGACAGGAAGGGATTTTGAATTATGAGAAGGAGTATCTTCTGGCGGGGCAGCTCCGGGACAGGGCCAATCTTGCCGCTGCCGTACAGGAGATTTGGCTTTTGCGCTCCGGGCTGAATGCAGCCCACATTGTGCAAAGTGAAGCAAAGATGGCACAGGTTAGAGCCTTGGCGGCGACGATTATGGGAGTATGCGGCTTGCCGCAGCTCAGCGTTTTATGCGAGTTTTTTCTTGTCGGTCTGTGGAGTACGGCAGAGGCTGCGGTGGATGTGCGTTGTCTGCTTTCCGGCAAAGAGGTACCTTTTTTTAAGACGGAAAAGGATTTTTATTTGCGTATCGAAAACCTGTTTCAATTTTCAGAGGCTTTGGAGGCAAGTCATGGAGCTGAAAAGGAAGAAGGGTTTTTTCGGTATGGCAGCTATTTGAAAATATGTCTTTTATTTCGCAGGCAGGAGGAACTCAATTACCGAATGTTGGATGTAATGCAGTTAAACGTCAGCACCGGAGAGCATTCCATACAAATGCAGAATATGTTGTATGCTCTGGCAACGGATATGAAGATTCATAGCCGCAGTCTGTTTTCTCCCTTGGCATACGAAGAGGGGAAAAGCTATGTCATAGACGGGTTTTCTATAAAAATACACAGCGTACGCGCATATCATTAAAGAAGGAGGTTTTGCAGTATGCCCTTTTATTCTATATTTATTTTCGCTTACCCAAACAGTCAAAAAAGTAAAATACAAAACAGATTAACAGCAACTCTCCAAGTGCAGACAATCAGACAGCAAATTCCGGATAAAAGGGCATATTTTAAAGCCTCCTTGAGCGTGGAGGCTGCCTTGAGTTTTTCCTTGTTTTTATTTGCCTGTATCAGTCTGAGTTCTCTTTTCGGGATGCTCAGGCTGCACAGGCAGGTGCAGGCGCTCGTGGATAAGCTGTGTATGGATGCTTCCATGTATGCTTACGCAAGCGCCGATGATAAAGAGAATGTGCTTCAAAAAGAGGAGAATTCTTCTGTTTTTGACAGCCTTTTGCCGGCGGACAGCATAGGAGAGGCGGGAATCGTTACGGTTTGCCTTGCGCAGCTGGCAACGCTGGAAAGTGCAGAGGCCATGAAGAATCTGTATTGTCACTGTTCATTTATGGAGGAGGATGACTGCATCAGTATCCGTGTGGAATATACCTATGCACTTCCCTTTTTTGGCTTCGGGGGGCAGGGAATAGCCCAGAGAGCATTTGCAAAGCGCAGAGCCTATATAGGCAAGGATAAGCGGGGAGAAAAAGAAGATGCCCAAAACAGCAGGCAAGAGGAAAAGGTTTATGTAGGGAAGAAGGGGACACGTTATCACACAAAGCCAAGCTGCCATTATCTGCATAATGATTTGCGGGCGGTCAGCATGCATGACCTTGCCGCACAGCGAAACCAAAACGGCGGAAAATACCATGCCTGCGTACGGTGTGCGGCTCCTGACCGGGCGGCAGCGGTGGTATATATTATGCCGTCGGGAAGCAGTTATCACAGGGATAGAGCCTGCACAGCCATTGCGGCCTATGTACGGCAGGTGGATAAAGCGGAAGTGGAGCACTGGGGCGCCTGTTCCTATTGCGGAGGAGAATGATGATTTACGATTATACGGGAGGAAAGGTTTTTTTGCTGCTTTGTCTGGTATATTTCAGCCGTCAGGATTGCAAAGAACGGAAAATTGACGCCTTTGTGTGTTTATGTCTGTGTGCCTTGGAGCTGTGCATATATATGTATCTGTTTCTGATGGGGATACGGGCGGATTATCTGTCTTTGCTGGGCGGAGCTTCCATAGGTTTGTTGCTTTTATTGTTCGGGAGATGCAGCCGGGAGAAAATAGGCTACGGTGACGGCTTGTTTTTTCTGTTGAGCGGTCTTGGTATGGGAATAAAGGCCAATGCAGCCCTGCTTATCATCAGCTTCTTCATGGCGGGTGTTTTTTCCCTGGTTGTATTTGTACATGGTATTTTTCGGCACAAAAGAATCAGGGATCTTTCCTTTCCCTTTCTTCCCTTTGTTTTGGCGGGCTTTATTGGTATGAATTTATGAAAGGATGAAAAATGTCGGGGAAATATGCAAAAGCAAGCTTCAGTATAGAGCTGAGCTATATCTTATTTATCATGCTGATGGCGGCGGCGCTTTTTATTTTGCGGGTATATCAGGCGTATTACATTACGGGAGGAGAATATATTATACACTATAATGCGGCGGCGCTGGCGGCTGCCGATGAGGTGTTTGATCCTCGGGAAGATAAGGTGCAAAAGCAGAAATATATTTTTACGCAGATGGCGGCGGATATGACGGGACTTGCCATGGCGGATACGACGCTGTCTGCAGATATGTGGGGAGCGGAGGCAGGAATAAAGGGGCTGCACCTTGAGAGAAGTATACGTTGCAGTATATTCAAGCCTCTCTTTTTTATGCGCCTGCATTCCGGTGCGGAGGGTTTGCTGCATGCAGATAAAGACGGAGTATAAGAGAATCGATCTGGAAAATTATATGTGTATCCACATAGAAGATGTCGAAGAACAAGAGATAGAAAAGCATTTTTTTGAGTTTAGGATATTGGCGGAAAACAAGGTGCCCTCCCTTTTGCATGTGCGATATGAAAGGGAAAACAGCGGATTTTGTCTGTATTATAAAATCAGCTCCAAGTAAAAACTGGACAGGCTGCTTTCACAGAAAAACTGGACGGTGGAGCAGGTGCAGTCTTTTTTGCGCTCTTTGCTGGACGCCATGCAGGGAATACAGGAATATATGCTGGATATGAGCAGCCTGTATATTCATCCGGATTATATTTTTGCGGATACGGAGAGCATAGAGCCATGTTTATGCTATGTTCCTCTGTTTTGCGGTGATGTCGGAAAAGCCTTTTCCGATTTGCTTTTTCGCTTTATCGAGCACAGCAGACACAGCGCCAATCAAGACTGGAGCAGCCTGTATACCTGTTATCATCTCAGCAGAGAAGAAAATCGGGGGATTTCCGATTGGGAAGAGGCTCTGCGGACTTCCTCTTCCCGTCAGGAGTTGAAAGCGGAAAAGGAGAAATTGCCGTATTTGGTGAATACGGAGGAAATCCACAGGCAAAACGATGAGGAAGAAGAGAAAGAGGACGGTTTCGGCTTTCACCTTAAGTCCATTTTCTCCAAAAAGAAAAAGAAGGATTCGGAGGCTTATCGGGAAGAAAGAAAGCAGGAAGATGCTTGGGAGGCATTTTTTTCGGGAAAAGAAAAGGAGGTGTATTCCGAAGCGGAAAGCACTGCAAAAGAGTATGAGCATACGGTGTTGCTGACGGAGGATACGCAAAGGGGAAAGCATCGTCTGCGCTGTATCAGAGGGGGCTGCCCGGATATCATACTGGACTACTTTCCTTTTGTAGTGGGCAGACAGGAGCGTCTGTGTGATTTTTGTCTGGACAGAGAAGGAATCAGCCGCATCCATTTTCGTATTGAAAAAATGGATGAGCATTATGTTGTCAGTGACCTAAATTCCCGTAACGGGGTATGGGTAGAAGGCAGGCTTTTGGAAAACGAAGAATACTGCGTCATCAAAACGGGAGATAAGCTGCAGGCGGCAGATTTGGAATTTGTATTCGAGTAGAAGAGGGGCTTTTGTAAGAATAATTGCAAAATATTACCCAAATAAGGTATAATCTAAGGAAGTGCTGAGCAAATCAGGACTTCCTTTCCCTGCAATCATCGGGGATATCATTAATTTAGCTTTGGAGGTGTATATGAGAGAAGATACATGTATATTTTGTAAGATAGCAAAAGGGGATATACCTGCCAATACTCTTTATGAGGATGAGGATTTTCGTGTGATTTTGGACATATCTCCTGCATCAAAGGGGCATGCCTTGATACTGCCTAAGGAACATTTTGCCGATATTACCAAGCTGCCTTCACAGCTTAGTGCAAAGCTGCTGCCTTTGGCAAGCGCTTTGGGAGGGAAGATAAGAGAAAGCCTGGGAGCCGACGGCTTTAATATCCTGCTGAATACAGGGAAGAGCGCCGGGCAGACGGTATTTCACTGCCATCTCCACATCATTCCCCGCTATCAAAACGGGAGGCCTATGCTGCAATGGGAGCCCCTGCAGCTGCAAGCCGAAGAGCTTCAGGAGCTTGCTGCCCGCCTGAAAGGGGACTTATGATGTGGAGGAGAAATCGGGCCTGGTGGAAAACCTTAAGTACGACCCAGATATTGATATTATTCAATGTAGCATACTTCCTGCTTCTGGAAAGAGAAGGCTCTACAAGCTCCACAAAGCTTATGCTGAAATACGGAGCGATGTATGCGCCTTATATTTTGGAGAAGGGAGAGTATTACAGACTGCTGACAGCGATGTTCATGCATTTCGGAATACAGCACCTGATCAGTAATATGCTTATTTTATATCTGGTGGGTGATACCTTGGACAGAGCCTTGGGACGTTTCAAGTATGTGCTGTTGTATTTGGCAAGCGGCATCGGCGGCAATTTTGTTTCCCTGGTGTGGGATGTAGACAGCGTAAGTGTGGGCGCAGGAGCAAGCGGAGCTGTGTTTGGCGTGATAGGCGCTTTGTTGTGGGCGGCGATTGCAAACAAAGGGAAGCTGGAGGACTTGGACGCCGTTCGTATCATTCTGATGCTGGGATTTTCGATTTACGCCGGTTTAGGAAATCCGGGTATTGACAATGTGGCACACATTTCCGGCGCTCTCATCGGCTTTATATTTTCATTTTTGCTGTACGAAAAGAGAGGATGGACATCATGAAAAAAATCGTATTGACAGGCGGAGGGACTTCGGGGCACGTAACACCGAACATAGCCCTTTTGCCGGCTCTTCGCAAGGCGGGATATGAAATCCACTACATCGGTTCCAAGGACGGGATGGAGAAGGGGCTGATAGAGGAGCAGGGGATACCTTATCACGGTATTTCATCCGGTAAGCTGAGAAGATATTTTGATCTTAAAAATTTTACGGACCCCATCCGTGTGGCGGCGGGCTGTCTGGAGGCGAGAAAGGTACTGAAAGCCATACGACCTGATGTTGTTTTTTCCAAAGGAGGCTTTGTGGCGGTTCGCGTGGTGTTTGCGGCAAAAAGCCTGGGAATCCCCTGTATCTTGCATGAGTCCGATATGAGCTCCGGTTTGGCCAACAGACTTTGCCTGCCCGCTGCAAAATATATTTGCTGTAATTTCCCCGAAACCCTGAAGGTTTTGCCGAAAGATAAGGCTGTTCTAAGCGGCTCTCCGATCCGGGAGGAGCTTTTTACGGGGGATGCGAAAAGAGCAAAGCAGATGATCGGCTTTACGGATGATAAAGCAACCTTGCTTGTCATGGGCGGCAGCCTGGGTTCCGTGTTCATCAATAACCTCCTGCGGGACAGTTTGGATCTTATATTGAAGAATTTCAATGTTATACACATTTGCGGAAAGAATAATCTGGATCCGCGTTACAATAATACGAAGGGTTACCGGCAATACGAATATGTGGGAGAGGAGCTGAAGGATTTCTTTGCTCTGGCAAGCCTGGTTGTCAGCCGTGCCGGCGCCAATGCCATTTGTGAACTGCTGGCGCTGAGAAAGGTAAATATTTTGATTCCTCTTTCCGCAAAAGCCAGTCGGGGAGATCAGATTTTGAACGCCAGGTCTTATGAGCAGCAGGGATTCAGCGAAGTGCTGGAGGAGGAAGGGCTTTCCAGAGAAAAATTTTTGGAAACGCTGTATATGGTGTATGAGAATCGAGAACGCTACAGCAAAGCAATGGAGAAGGCAAGCCAGAAGGATGCCGTTCGGATTATCATGCGTTTAATTAAGGAATTTTAGGAGAAAAGAAAATGCTGGGAATCATCGGCGCAATGGAAGAAGAGATTGCAAATATCAAGGAAAAAATGACGGAAGAGAGTATCCTCTCCAAGGCAGGAATGATGTTTCACAAAGGGAAAATCCGGGGTAAGGATCTTGTGCTGGTGCGCTCGGGTATCGGAAAGGTCAATGCTGCCCTGTGTGCGCAAATATTGATTGACACCTTCGGTGTGAAAATAATTATCAATACGGGAATAGCCGGTGCCCTGCATCCGGATTTGAACATCGGGGATATTGTTTTGTCTGTCGATGCGGTGGAAACGGATGTAGACGCTTCGGCTTTCGGCTATGCGCCGGGGCAGATTCCGCGAATGGACTGCCTGGCTTTTCCGGCGGATGCGGATTTGCGCAGTCTGGCGCAGTCTTTGGCGAAAGATTTGGACAAGAATATTCGTGTATATGAGGGAAGAATCTCTACCGCCGACCGTTTTATTGCCGCTGAGGAGCAAAAAAGCTTTTTATATCGGCAATTTGGAGCCTATTGTACAGAAATGGAGGGAGCTGCCATTGCGCATACCGCTTATGTAAACCAAGTACGTTGTCTGATTATTCGTGCCATATCCGATAAGGCGGACGGCAGTGCAAATCTGGATTATAAGAGCTTTGAGGCGGCGGCAATAGCCTATTGCAGCAGCCTGCTTCTTTTGCTGATCGATGCAATTTAGATATTTAATAAGCCATTTAAGTATGTTATAATAAATCCGTTTCATCATTTACGTAAACGAAAGGAAAAATAAAATGTCAAGGGACATAGCGATTGATTATTCAAAAGTCTTAAGCTTTGTAACAGAGCAGGAAATCAGAAATTTTAAAGATATAGTATTACAGGCAAAGAGCACCTTGCTGGATAAAAGCGGGATTGGAAATGATTATCTGGGCTGGGTGGATTTGCCGGAAAATTATGATAAAGAAGAGTTTGCAAGAATCAAAAAGGCGGCGGCAAAAATCGGAGAGGATTCCGAGGTTTTGCTGGTTATCGGCATCGGCGGTTCTTATCTGGGAGCCAGAGCAGCCATAGAATTTTTGGGGCACAGCTTTTACAATCAGCTTTCCAAAGAGGACAGAAAGACGCCGCAGATATTTTTCTGCGGAAACTCTATTTCCACCAAGTATATCGCGGATCTGCAGGATGTTTTGAAGGATAAGGATTTTTCGATTAACGTGATTTCCAAGTCCGGCACCACAACGGAACCGGCGATTGCCTTCCGTGTTTTTAAGCAGCTGTTGATTGAGAAATACGGCAGGGAGGAAGCGAATAAGCGTATCTATGCCAGCACGGACAAAGAGAAGGGTGCATTGAAGAAGCTTGCGCTGGAAGAAGGCTATGAGAGCTTTGTTATTCCGGATGATGTGGGAGGAAGATACTCCGTACTGACGGCGGTGGGCTTGCTGCCGATTGCGGTTGCCGGCATTGATATTGACGCTTTGATGGCGGGAGCGCAGAGAGCCAGAGAGATTGCCATACATAGCGAATACGAAAAAAACCCTGCCCTTTTGTATGCAGCCATCAGAAACATCCTGAACAGAAAAGGCAAGAGCGTGGAGATTGTCGCCAACTATGAGCCGGGGCTTCATTATGTTTCCGAATGGTGGAAGCAGTTGTTCG
>JBGZHY010000130.1:0-9433 GCA_041848045.1 Lachnospiraceae bacterium | reverse complement strand
TGGAAGTACAGAAAGAAAAAGCCATCAAGGAAGAGGCTTACGAAAGAGCAGGCGAAATTAAGGCAAAGCAGGAGAAGAAGCGGGAAAAGCTGGAAAAAATTCGGGGAAAATGGCTAAAGAGCAAATCGGAGAAAAAGCTGATCATCGGCGAAGATGACATCGCGGAAGTGGTGGCTGTCTGGACCAAGATACCGGTAAAGCGGCTGACGGGGGACGAGAGCGAAAGACTGATGAAGCTGGAAGAAACGCTGCATGAAAGCGTTGTGGGTCAGGAAGAGGCGGTGACGGCGGTGGCAAAAGCCATTCGCCGGGGCAGGGTCGGCTTGAAGGATCCGAAAAAGCCTACGGGCTCCTTCCTCTTTTTAGGACCTACGGGTGTCGGAAAAACCCAGATTTGCAAATCTCTGGCGCTTGCCATGTTCGGTACGGAATCGGCATTGATTCGTGTGGATATGAGCGAATATATGGAGAAACACGCGGTTTCCAAGCTGGTGGGTTCGCCTCCCGGCTATGTAGGTTATGAGGAGGGAGGACAGCTGAGCGAAAAGGTGCGGAGAAATCCGTACTGCGTCATTTTGTTTGATGAGATTGAGAAGGCGCATCCGGATGTATTCAATATCCTTTTGCAGGTGCTGGATGACGGTCATATTACGGACTCTCAGGGCAGAAAGGTGAATTTTAAAAATACCGTTATTATTATGACCAGCAATGCCGGAGCCATGAACATCATCGAGCCGAAACAGCTTGGCTTTGCGTCTTCTTCCGACGCCAAGACGGAGTATACGGATATGAAGGCCAAGGTATTGGAAGAGTTGAAGCAGACCTTCAAGCCGGAGTTTTTAAACCGTATTGATGAAACCATCGTATTCCATCAGTTGAGCAAGGAGCATATGAAGGATATCATCAATATTCTGCTGCGAGAGCTGACGGCACGTACCAAGGAGCAGATGGATATTCTGCTTTCCGTAAGCGATGGGGCGAAGGAGTATATTATAGACAAGTCCTATGACAAGAAGTACGGCGCCAGACCTTTAAAAAGAAGTCTGCAAAATTTGCTGGAAGACAGACTTGCAGAATTGATATTGGATGGTACAATAAAACAAGGAGAAGAGGTTTTGGTGGAGCTTGGAGGAATGACGGAGAAGGAACTTGTTTTTACGGCAAAAGAGCCGGTAATGATATAGCTTTGTATACAGGAGGTTAAACATGGCGCCCTTGAAGGAACTTATTTTTGCAGAAGAGGGGAAACTGCAGTTTGGAGATTACCGTTTGCAGGAGAAGGCAAAGCAGGAAGATTTTGCCTTCGGAGGAGATTTGTATAAGGTCAAGACCTTTTACGAAATAACCAAGCTGGAGCGGAACGGCTTATTGGCTTATGAGTCTGTTCCGGGCAGTACGGTGCGTGATTTTGAGCAGGACGGTCAGGGACTGCGCTTTCGGGCGGAGAGCCTCGGCAGCGTACAGTTAAGCCTAGGTCTGGAAGAGGATAGGGAGTATGAGGTATTTGCGGATGAGAAGCCTCTCGGCTTGATGAAAACGAACCGTAGCGGGAAGCTGGTGCTCTCTCTTGAATTTGAAGAGGGAAAACCGATAGCGCTCCGGTTTATGAAAAGGTAAGGAATGTAAGAAGCAGATGGCAAAAGCAAAAACATTATTTTTCTGCAAGGAATGCGGCTGTGAAACACCGAAGTGGTACGGGCAGTGCCCGGCGTGCAAGGAGTGGAACAGCATTGTGGAAGCGCCGGAGGCAGGCGCAAGAACGGGTTCGGCAAAGCATGGCAGGACAAAGGCGGGATTGTCCGCTTTGATGAATGCAAGTCCCGCTTATATGGCAGACATCGCCCTGGAAGAAGATGAGCGTTACAAAACCGGCATGACGGAATTTGACAGGGTGCTGGGAGGCGGTATTGTGGCAGGCTCTTTGGTGCTTTTGGGTGGCGATCCGGGCATCGGAAAATCCACGATTCTGTTGCAGGTGTGCATGAACCTGGCCAAGGCGGGCAGTAAAGTTCTGTACATATCGGGAGAAGAAAGCTTAAAACAGATTAAGCTGCGGGCTCTGCGCTTCGGTGAAATAGAAGGAGAACTGAAGTTTCTTTGTGAAACCAATCTGGATACCATTGCCCTTGTGGTGGAAGAGGAAAAGCCGGATTTGCTGGTGATAGACTCCATTCAGACCATGTTTAAGGAAGATGTCGCCTCTGCTCCCGGCAGCGTATCCCAGGTGCGGGAGAGCACCGCTTTGCTGATGCACATTGCCAAAACGGGAAACATCGCTATTTTTATCGTGGGACATGTGACCAAGGAAGGACAGGTTGCGGGTCCCCGCCTTCTGGAGCATATGGTGGATACGGTTTTGTATTTTGAAGGAGAGCGGCAGGTCAGCTACCGTATTCTACGCGGCGTCAAAAATCGTTTCGGCTCCACCAATGAGATTGGGGTGTTTGAAATGCGGCAAAAGGGGCTGGAACAAGTGAATAACCCCTCCGCCTATATGCTCAGCGGCAGACCCAAGGAGGCGAGCGGAACGGCGGTAGCCTGTCTGATGGAGGGAACAAGACCCATATTGTTGGAGGTGCAGGCGCTACTGGTAAAGACGGCTTTCGGTATGCCCCGCAGAACGGCTGCAGGCATTGATTTTAACAGGCTGCATCTTTTGCTGGCGGTCATTGAAAAGCGCTGTCGCATCACCATGTCCGCCTATGATGCTTATGTCAATATCGCGGGGGGAATGAAGATGAGCGAGCCCGCTTTGGATTTGGCAATCGTTTTGGCGCTGGTGTCCGGTATCAAGGACAAAGCTCTGGATGAGAAAACGGTACTCTTCGGAGAGGTGGGACTTCTGGGTGAGGTGCGTGCCGTCAGTATGCCGGAATACAGGGTAAAGGAAGCGAAAAAATTGGGCTTTACACGCTGTATCCTGCCGGCAATCAATCTGCGCAAGATGGCGAAGGAGGAAGGGATGGAGCTGATTGGCGTCAGCAATATAAGGGAGGCATTGGAGTATTTACAGTGAGATTGGAATATAAGGATGTATTGCACATCGGCTATTACGATTACGGAGAAGCTTTTACGGGCAGTCTGGGGCTTTTGCGCTACCGCATTGCCATAGAGCCGGAGAAGAGTCGGAGAAAGATGACGGAGGAAGAAAGGCAGAACTGTCGGCTGCGCCTGTTCACCTGGCAGGGGGAGAAGGCCTTTGACAGGACGGAGAAAGAGCTGATACAGATACAGGATTACGACTATTCGGAAGAAGGGCTCCGAAGGATTGTCGATGATATCAATGAAAAAATTAAATTTGTCTAAAAATGCTTGACATACAACTTTTAAACTATATAATTATGAAACATTGGAGCAGGCTTTGTTCCACGGCATAAAAAGTTTTTAGGTTAAAGTGAAAGAGGTGATTGTATGAAGGAAGTTAAAATAAAACTTTCGTCTGTGCAGGATGCCAAGGATTTTGTGAATTTAGCAGGGAAGTGTGACTTTGATATAGATTTGTACAACAGGCACATGATGATAGATGCGAAGTCGTTGATTGGCGTTTTAAGCGTGGATTTGAAGAACGTTTTAACGGTGAAGTTTGACGGCGAAGATGCAGGCTTTGAGGCTTTCCTGGAAGCACACAAAGCAGTTGCGGAGTCAGCGGCATAGAATTAGACAAGAGAGTAGGAAACTACTCTCTTTTGCTTAAATAAAACAAAAGGAAACATGAGGTAAAAAAGCAATGAACAAAAAGGGTAATTTATCTATTCACAGTGAAAACATTTTTCCGATTATTAAAAAATGGCTGTATTCCGACCACGATATTTTTGTACGTGAGTTGGTGAGCAATGCTTCCGATGCGGTGACCAAGCTAAAGAAGCTTTCTTTAATCGGCGAGTTTTCCGATAAGGATGAGAAGTACAAAATAGAGGTCAGCGTCAGTCCGAAGAATAAAACCATTTCATTTACGGACAACGGTATCGGCATGACGGCGGAAGAGGTAGAGGAGTATATCAATCAGATTGCTTTTTCGGGAGCGGCGGATTTTTTGGAGAAGTACAAGGATAAAGCCAGCGACGACCAGATTATCGGACATTTCGGACTGGGCTTTTATTCCGCGTTTATGGTGGCGGACAGGGTAAGCCTGGAGAGCCTGTCCTACAAGGCGGGCAGTGAAGCGGTTTACTGGGAAAGCCGGGGCGGTACGGAATACGAGATGCGTACCGGTGAAAAGGACGGCAGGGGAACGAAGATTACCCTGTATCTGAACGAGGAAAGCTATGCTTTTTCCAATGAATACCGTGTCAAAGAGGTTTTGGAAAAATACTGTTCCTTTATGCCGGTGGAAATTTATTTTACGGATGAGGACAAGGCGGAAGAAACCCAGCTGATCGACAGCAAGGACCTGCTGGATACGGATGTGGTGGTGGAACACATCGTGGAAGAAGCAAAGACGGAAGAAAAAGAAAATGAAGCGGGAGAAAAGGAAACAGTAGAGCTTTCTCCGGCAAAGGATGAGTACAAAATCAAAAAGCGTCCTTTCCTGGTGAATGAAACCTTGCCTTTGTGGGCAAAGCATCCGAACGAGTGCACGGAGGAGGAGTATAAGGCATTTTACCGGAAGGTCTTTCGCGATTTTAAGGAGCCGTTGTTCTGGATACATTTAAATATGGATTATCCTTTCCATTTGAAGGGTATTTTGTACTTTCCGAAAATCAATACCGAGTACGACAGCCTGGAGGGAACCATTAAGCTGTACAATACCCAGGTATTCATTGCGGATAATATCAAGGAGGTCATTCCGGAATTTTTGATGCTGCTGAAAGGCGCCATCGACTGTCCGGATTTGCCGCTGAACGTATCCCGCTCCGCCCTGCAAAACGACGGCTTTGTAAAGAAGATTTCCGATTATATTGCCAAAAAGGTGGCGGACAGACTGTCCGGCATGTGCAAGACCGAGCGGGAAAGCTATGAAAAATACTGGGATGATATATCACCTTTCATCAAGTTCGGCTTCCTGAAGGATGAAAAGTTTGCGGAAAAGATGAATGACTACCTGCTCTTTAAGAATATTGACGGTGTATATCATACCCTGTCCCACTACTACGAAAAGCCGGCGCAGGAAGAAAAAGAGGCTGAGGAAAAGCCTAAGGAAACAAAGCTTTACTATGTAACGGATGAAAAGGAGCAGGCAAGCTATATCGCCATGTTCAAAGAAAGCGGCAAGGATGCGGTTTTGCTGCCCCACAATATCGACCAGCCTTTCATCAATCATTTGGAAATGAAGAACGAAGGATTGCGCTTTGCCCGTATTGATGCGGAGCTCAGCGAGGAAATGCAGGAGGAAATTGGCGAAGATAAGAAGGAGGCTTACAAAGCTCTGCAGGAAAGGGTGAAGGAGGTCTTGAAAGAGGAAAAGGTGGAAGTCAGCATCCTGGAGCTAAAGAAGGAGGGGCTGGCGTCCGTCATTACCGTTTCCGAGGAGTCCAGGCGTATGCAGGAAATGATGAAGCAGTACGGTATGCCGGGTCTGGATCCTTCCATGTTCGGCGGCGGGGAAGGCAAGACGCTGGTACTGAATGCCAATGCGCCTTTGGTAAAGCAGCTTTCGCAGGCGGAGCAGGAGCAGTTTAGCCTCATTGTGCAGCAGCTTTATGATATGGCTCTGTTGAGTCATGCATCCTTGAGCCCGGAGCGGATGGCAAAGTTTATCGAAAGAAGCAATGCCCTCTTGCTGAAGCTGTTTTAAGGAGAGAAAAGCGGAATGGGTGTGGAAATAGAAAGAAAATTTTTGCTCTCTTCTTTTGACGAAGACAGATTTTTGGCTGCTCTTTCCGCCATTTCGCACAAGCGTAAGGAGATCAGCCAGGCCTATATCAGCTTTGCACCGGTTCTGCGTCTGCGAAAATCGGATGAGCACTATATTCTGACCTATAAGGGAGCGGGACTGCTGTTGCGGGAGGAACACAACATCGAAATGACACAAGAAGATTTTGAGAGGCTGATGACCAAGACAGAAGGCAGAATTTTGGAAAAAACGAGATATGTTCTGCGCCTGGGGGATTTTACCGGAATATGGGATGAGCAGACTTTGCCTTTGCAGGAAGATTTGTGTCTGGAGGTGGATATTTTTAAAGGAGAAGACAAGGGACTGGTACTGGCAGAAATAGAATTTGCAGATGAGGAGCAGGCTCTTGGCTTTAGTCCTCCGACCTGCCTGGGGCGGGAGGTGACTGCCGATTCCCGTTATCAGAATGCGAGTCTGGCAAAGGCTTATCCTCTTGATGAGCCGGAGGCACGCTTTAGCAGTGTGATTGCAGGGCAGTAGTGAAATTTTAAAAAGAGATAATATAGTTAAGGGCGCTTCACTGATGGATAATCCGTGAAACGCCTTTTTTATGCCGGTAGCAAGTAAATATTGAATATATGTAATAAAGCCAATATAATAAAATAAACTGAATATTGGAGCGTACAATCAATGATAAACAGGGTGATAAATTTGGAAGTTGCGGGGAGATAAGGAAATGATCATCAGAACGATTACAGAATATGATGCGGAAAGGTTATACCAGATGCTTTGTCAGCTGGATGAAGAAACGGAGTACATGATGTATGAACCTGGCGAGCGTCAAAGAAGGAGAAAGGGTTCTGGCCAACTGAGAGAACAACTTGTTAAAGCGTCTTCAGTAGATTATATTCTTGTTGCAGAGAATGATGATGCGGAATTTGTGGGATTCTTATGGGCGGAAAGGGGCAAGCTGAATCGTATATTGCATACGGCATATATCGTTGTCGGAATACGTAAGGCTTACTGTCGGCGAGGTATTGGAACTGAATTTTTCGGAAAGTTGGACAAGTGGGCAAAATCAAATGGTATTGTACGTTTGGAGCTGACTGTCGAAATTGAGAATACGTCAGCGAAAAGCCTGTATGAAAGAAACGGTTTTAAGGTAGAGGGAGTACGATACAAGTCTATGAAAGTTAACGGAGAACTCGTTGATGAATACTATATGGGCAAAATCATAGGCTGATAACTTAGTAGTTGACGAGGTGGATTGTGAATAACAAGGAGATAATTAAACACTTTTATGAGGTTGTAGTTTCAAAAAACCTAATTAACGAGGTTGTGCATTTTCTATCAGCAGAGTATGTGGAAGAAATGTGTCAACATCTGCTGGCTGTCAGAAATACATATCCTGATTACACGATGAGTATCACCCGACAATTTGAAGATGGCGAATATGTTGTTTCAGAGTTTGTCATGCGAGGTACTCATAATGGTGAGTTTTTAGGAATAACGCCAACCAATAAAGTCATAGAAATTAAAGGTGTAAATATTGATAAAATAGTAGATGGAAAAATTGTCAAACATAGCGGAGTGGCAAACACTTTTGAAGCCTTTTGGGAAAACGGTTTAATTAAGTCAGTATGACAAATTTAGATTCAATAAGGAGCATAAAAATGAAAGAATTTGACCAAAATTACAAATTATTGGACGAGATGTACCAGGACGAATACTACCCGAACTTTCTGGTAGACAAGGTGAAAGACGAACTACAAAAGGTAATTAGTTTGTTGGAGCAAGGTGAGCAAAACACGGAGATTATTCAAGAAAAACTGGACGAAGTAGTTTGTGCCATCAATGATTTACAGGAAGACTTTGATGAAAATGATAGTGAAATTGAAACAGTCGCCCGTGATTGCATCGGAGTAACTGTTGAGTATATTCTAACATGGTTTGGTATTGATATTGATGTTGAAGAAGCGCTCAGAGAAAGAGATTGGTAAGATAACTCCCGGTTTGTAGGAATAGATAAATTGTTGTAATAAACAGATTGCTGCAATCCAAGATAAGAAAATCACCTCATAAACAAAACGAATTTGTGTTTCAAATTCGGATAAAGGAAAGAACTCATGATGAAAGAGTATATAAATTTATATCAACAGATGAGGGAAGATGCTTATCAAAAATGGGGAGAGTATTCCCATCCGGAAAGTATGAAAGATTTTGAAAAGCTAATCAGAGTAAAAAAAGAAAGGAGCGTATGGCGTATTTCGTTATAAAGACATCATACAAGATTAGTCATGACAAAAGAGGAACGAGCAAAAAAGTGGTTTTCCGATATATCCGGTGCTGAATCAATCAGCATAGAAATGCGTTGATTACTGATGGAGATTTGAGAGAGTTGAAACCACAAAAGCCTTATTCATTCTCATATAATACAGTTGTAAAAGAAGCGAGAGAAGAATTTGAAAAAGGATACTGTCCACCTCTTATTCAAGGAGCGGAAATCATTGAAAATGCAAAGGTGGTTTTTATTGGCTCCGCTAATTGGCTTAAAACTTTTGCCCCGCCCGTGCTATCGTTTTTAAGAACGGTTGATTTAAGCGGAAAGACAGTCATTCCGTTTTGCACGCATGGCGGAGGGGGGTTTGGGAGAATGATTGAAGATTATAAAAAGGAATGTAAAAATTCAATTATTAAAGATGGAATAGCGTTAAAAGGAGATTACCGTTTCGATGAACTAAAAACATGGTTAGATAGTAATTTATAAATCCAAGTTGGTGATGATAAGTATAAATTTGAGATCGCGGAGAAAACAGAAATGGAAAATGAGAAGATAAAGGTTTATGTTGGTAGAAGAAGCATGTGCGCCGGAGATGATATGAATGTACCCAATATGAAATGCTTATATCTGCCGGACAGTTTGGAAAAATTGGCTGCGGACCTGAATAAGATATTGCCGTTTGATAAATGGACATGCTATTTGGGGTATCCGGTTAAAAATATCACAGGTGAAGAAGACGGAATTATTGTCGCGGGTAAAAAAGATAACCGTGCATTGATATCCACAGTTGACGGAAGCGATACGGACGCTTGCAATGAAAAGAATATTAACGTGAAATACGATGAAAACTGGCACGATATTATCAAAGAAAATCCCTATTTGTTTTGTGAATAATGCTTTTAAACAAATTCGGAGTATCGCACGAACAGAGGTTGATCGCACAAATTAGAATTTGTGGGAGGTAGCAATGAATAAGATTACTTGTATTTGTTTAGGTGTTAGAGATATGGAAAGTTCAATAAAGTTTTACAGAGATAGTTTAGGATATAAGACTGATTGCAAAGAAAATAATCCGCCAGTATGTTTTTTCGATACTCCGGGAACAAAATTTGAACTATTTCCTTTGGAACAATTAGCAAAAGATATCGATGAAAACAACCCACCAAAAGGGAATGGGTTTTCTGGAATTACATTAGCGTACAATGTTGAACATAAAGAAGATGTTGATAGTGTAATTGAATTAGTACGTAATGCTGGCGGAAGAATTGTAAAAGAACCACAAGACACCTTTTGGGGTGGATATCACGCATATTTTTCTGATTTAGATGGATATTATTGGGAAGTTGCATGGGGTTCAAATTTCCAGTTTGATGAAAATG
>JBGZHY010000129.1:0-8214 GCA_041848045.1 Lachnospiraceae bacterium | reverse complement strand
CAGATCGAAGGCGAGAATTTCCTTGGCTTCATTTAATTTTGCCCCTTCCCAGGCCTCCATCTCCTGAATCTGCTCAATCGGCAGGAAGGTCAGCATCTTGATGCATTTGAGCACATCCGCATCCGCAACATTTCTCCAATACTGGTAGAAATCATAAGGACTGGTCTTTTCAGGGTCAAGCCATACTGCGCCGCCTACGGTTTTTCCCATTTTCTTGCCCTCCGCATTCAACAGCAGGGTTATGGTCATGGCATGCGCATCCTTTGCAAGCTTGCGCCGGATTAACTCTGTACCGCCAAGCATATTGGACCATTGGTCATCGCCTCCGAACTGCATATTGCAGCCATATTTTTGATACAGCATATAGAAGTCATAGCTTTGCAGCACCATATAATTAAATTCCAGGAAAGACAGGCCTTTTTCCATACGCTGCTTATAACATTCCGCCCGCAGCATATTATTGACGGAAAAATGCGGTCCCACTTCCCGAATAAACTCCATATAATTCAAATCCCTGAGCCAGTCCGCATTGTTGACCATGATGGCCTTATCCTCGCCAAATTCAATGAATCTGGACATCTGGCGCTTAAAGCACTCGCAGTTATAATCAATCTGTTCCAGAGTCATCATGGAGCGTAAATCCGTTCTGCCGGAAGGGTCGCCGATCATACCGGTTCCGCCCCCCACCAAGGCAATCGGCTTATTGCCTGCCATCTGCAGTCTTTTCATCAGGCAAAGCGCCATAAAATGCCCCACATGCAGACTGTCCGCCGTCGGGTCAAAACCGATATAAAAGGTTGCCTTTCCCGCATTGATCATCCTGCTGATTTCTTCCTCATTGGTCGTTTGGGCAATCAATCCCCTTGCCTTCAGTTCTTCATAACACTTCATCTTCTACCTCATATCTTTTTCATTATCATTTTCAAAATCGTATACAAACGCACCGCTAAATGCTGTCCCCAAGCTCCGCCAGATTATCCTTTAACACCTTGCAGGATGCGCGGAACTTCACCTTCTCCTCCTCTGTCAGATTCAGCTCCAGAATCTTTTGGATACCGTTTTTATTGATGATACAAGGCACACCCACATACACGCCTTGCTCGCCGTACTCGCCTTTTAAATGCGCCGATACCGTCAGCACGGAGCTTTCGTCCCCCAAAATCGCCTTGGTAATCCTGGTCAGCGCCATTCCGATACCGTAATAGGTCGCCCTTTTTGCTTCAATAATTTTATAAGCTGCCGTTCTCACCTCTTCTTCAATCACGCTTAAGCCTTCCGGCGTCAAATCACAGCTGCTCTCCCCCATAAAGTCAAGAATCGGCTTGGTAGACAGCATGGCATTGGACCAAGGGATAAACTCGCTGTCCCCATGCTCTCCCATGACATAAGCGTGAATGGAGCGCGGATCCGTATGCAGGCAGCTTCCCAACTGATAACGCAGTCTTGCGGTATCCAAAACCGTACCGGAGCCGATGACACGTCTTGGATTAAAGCCGGACAGCTTCATCACAATTTGGGTCATCACATCCACCGGGTTGGTCGCCACCAGGAAAATGCCGTTAAAACCGGACTCCGTAATCGGGTCGATGATGGTTTTAAACACTGCCGCATTTCTCTCCAAAAGCTGCCTTCTGGACTCCCCCGGCTGCTGTGCCACGCCGGCACAAATCACCACAATATCCGCATCCGTGCAATCTTTGTAGGAGCCTGCCCATATACGCATATGAGAACCGGAAAAAGCCAGGCCGTGATTTAAGTCCATAGCCTCTCCTTCCGCCCTTTGCTTATTGACATCGATCAAAACCAGTTCGTCACAGGTATTTTGATTGAGCATGGCATAAGCATAACTCATGCCCACCATACCGCAGCCTACCAGCACCACTTTTCTTTTATCCGTTTTCATCCGTTCTCCTTATCCCTAAGAAATTCTTTGTCGCAGCACCTCATACGCCAAAACCCCCGCCGCCACACTGGCATTGAGAGAATCAATATCCCCCCGCATCGGAATGGCAGCCGACATATCGCAATTCTTTTTTACCAAAGCGGAAACTCCCTTGCCCTCATTACCGATAACCAAGGCAAGAGGACCTTTCAAGTGCAGGCGGTACATACTCTCGCCCTGCATATCGGCGCATACAAACCACAGACCCCGCTTTTTCAAGTCCTCCATGGTTTTGCTCAAATTCGTCACCCGTGCAATCGGCGTATAGTGAAGCGCGCCTGCCGAAGTCCGCGCCACAACGGCGGTAAGCCCCACTGCCCTGTGCTTCGGAATAATTACGCCGTGGGCGCCCACCAGATTTGCCGTTCGGATGATGGCTCCCAGATTGTGGGGATCTTCAATACCGTCCAGCACAAAGATAAAAGGATCTTCCTCCTTCTGCCGTGCCTTCTCCAAAATATCCTCCACTTCGACATAAGTGTAAGCGGCAAGATTGGCAAGCACGCCCTGGTGCCTGCCGCTTTCGCTCATATGATCCAGTCTGTCTTTACTGACGAAGTGCACAAAGACATCCCTTTTTTTTGCTTCTCGCAATACAGTCTGTATGGCGCCGTCCCCCAAACCCTCCTGCACATAAAGCTTATCCACGCTTTGCCCGGAGCGCAGCGCCTCTATGACCGCATTTCTGCCTTCTATGGTATTTTCCTTCACAATATTTCTCCGTTTGTTTCTTTCTCAGCCAAAACAAAAGCCCTATCCACCAGTGCAATGGCTCTGGCAAGCTTCCTGCTCAAATACAGATAACCCATCAAAGCCTCCAGGGCTGTGGCATAGCGGTAATCCGAAACACTTGCATTTTTTGCCATGCTGTGGCTTTTGGCATTCCGCCCTCGCTTATAGATGTACAGCTCTTCCTCCGAAAGCTCCGGTTGCAACAGCTTACCGAACTTCGCCTGGGCAGCCGCCCGCACGAGATCCGCACTGTCACGGTGCAGCTTATGCACCGGTCTGTTTCCCTTCTGTAATATTTTTGTCCGTATAATCAGCTCATATACTGCATCGCCGATATAGGCTAAAACCAGAGGAGAAAGCTGCCGCGCCTCTTCATGGAAGCCGCCGCCAAGCTGCGCCTGCATCAGCAAATCCGCTATATTCTCTTCCATTTAACCCCTTCTCTTGTATCTTCCAGCACAATGCCCATCTCCTTCAATCGCTCTCTGATGGCATCCGCCTTTCCAAAATCCTTGTCTTTCTTCGCCTGCGTTCTCTCGGCAATCAGGGCTTCTATACGGGCATCCGGCTTTTCCTCTTCCTTCTTCGTAATGATACCCAAAATATCCGTCAAATCCACAAGCAGCTTATACATATACGTCATGTATTCCTTGGAGGCCCGAAGTCCTCCCGTGGTATTGGCAAGCTTCACCAATTCAAAAATGGCGCTGATGGCATCCGCCGTATTGAAATCGTCCTCCATCGCCGCCTCAAACTTCAGGTGCAGAGCCTTAGCTTCCTGCATATACGCCTTTTCTTCCTCCAAAAGACCCGCCAGCTGTGTTGCCTGCATGCCGTCCTTTAATTTGGATACGCCGGTTAAGATGCGCTCCAAACCGTTTTTGGCAGCTTCCATCAGCTCAGCCGAGAAGTTAATCGGGCTTCTGTAATGGGCGCTCAGCATAAAGAAACGCAGCACCTGCAGGTCATATTTTCCGGCAATATCCCGTACCGTAAAGAAATCTCCTGCAGATTTTGACATCTTTTTATTGTCGATATTTAAGAAGGCGTTGTGCATCCAGTAGTTTGCAAAGCTTTTGCCGGAACAGCATTCCGATTGGGCAATCTCATTTTCATGATGAGGGAATACCAAATCCTCGCCGCCTCCGTGGATGTCAATCTGTTCTCCCAGATATTTTTTGGACATTACGGAGCACTCGATATGCCAGCCCGGTCTTCCCTTGCACCACACGGAATCCCAGTAGGGTTCTCCGTCCTTCTTCGGCTTCCACAAAACAAAGTCTGAGGGATTCTCCTTATCCGCCTCGCCGCTGACCTTCAATTCCCGCAGTCCCGACTGCAGCTCATCCATATTCTTGTGGCTCAGCTTTCCATACTCCGCAAAGCTGTCGGTTCGGAAATATACCGTCCCGTCCTTGGCTACATAGGCATGTCCCTTTTGTATCAACTCGGTAATCATATCAATCATACCGTCTATCTCTTTGGTTGCCAAAGGATGCACATCCGCCGGCAAAACATTCATCGCCGCCATATCCTTCTTACACTCTTCAATATAGCGGGTGGAAATCACGTCCGCATCCACACCCTCCGCAATCGCCGCCTGTATAATCTTGTCATCTACGTCCGTAAAATTGGAAACAAAACATACATCATAGCCCTTGTATATAAAATAACGTCTGACCGTATCAAACACCAGCATCGGTCTGGCATTGCCGATATGGATCAGATTATAAACGGTCGGTCCGCAGACATATATCTTAACCTTTCCCTCTTCCAAAGGAATAAATTCTCTTTTTGACCTTGACATTGTATCGTAAATCTTCATGCTTTCCCTCTCTATATTGTATTCTTATGGCAGGAGCCGCAGCCGCCGCAGGATGCGTTGACATAGCTCGAAAAGGCGTCGCTGACCCCCGTCAGCAGACAGACCGCATAGGCCCTCATCCCCTCTTCACTGCCGGTAAAGCCCAAATACTCCTCCGTGGTCGCCTTGATGTTGACCTGTCCGATTTCCAAGCCCAAAGCGGAAGCGATATTCTCCCGCATCTGCGGAATATACGGAAGAAGCTTCGGCTTCTGCGCCACAATGGTGGCGTCTATATTTTCAATGATATAGGTTTTCTCCAAAAGCAAAGCCCCTACTTCTTTTAAAAGCAAAAGACTGTCGGCATCTTTATATTTTACATCCGTATCCGGAAAATGCCTGCCGATATCGCCCAGCGCCGCCGCGCCTAAAAGCGCGTCGCTTATGGCATGCAAAAGAACATCCGCATCGGAATGTCCCAGTAAGCCTAAGTGATAGGGAATTTCCACACCGCCGATAATCAGCTTCCTTCCCTCCACCAATCTATGTACGTCATAGCCATGACCGATTCTCATAAACAACCTCTGTCAGCAAATAAATCTCAATTTATTGGATACGCAGTGCAGAACCACATCCTGGTACTCCCCGCATATTTCGCCGTCCACATGTACAAATGCCGGTCTTTCCAAATGAATACGAATCTCTCCGCAATCATAGTTGCGCACTCCGGGGTACTTCAAATGATTCCCCCAAAATGCCGCCAACAAAATGCGCACCAGCTTAAACTTATTCTTTTGATGGACCAGACAAATGCTCAGCTCCCCGTCGCTGTTTCTTGCCTTGGGCGCAAAACGCACCCCGCCCCCCTCATAAGGGTGAATGTGGGAAGATACAAAAACAATATTGTTAAACTCCAGTTTTTTGATGTCGTCAATCAGGACGAAGCCCTTGATCGTCTTCGACTCAAACAGATGCTTAATGCCGGAACGGATATAGGCAAGCTTTCGCAAAATACCTTTGCCGAACAGCTCCTCCTTTTTCAACTTCAGGCACTCCTGGGCAATACCGGCGTCAAAACCGATGCCGGAACTCACTAAAAAACGCTTATGCCCGTCCTTACCGAAGCTGACGATGCCGTAATCAATATTCTTGATGCTGTCCATAGCCAGAATCTTTTTCAAACATGCCTTCGGACAACGAGGCAAGCCCAGTCCTCTAGCCAAATCATTCCCTGTGCCTGCCGGTATGTGTCCCAGTATCAGCCTCTTGCTGGTACACAGCCCCTCTATCATATCGTTGACCGTACCGTCGCCGCCCACCGCAACGACCACTCTGTCCTCCCTGCCCTCTCCCGAACTTTCGCAGATGGCGGCAGTAATATCTCTTGCTTCCCCTTTTGCCTTTGTGATGAAAAATTCGTAATTCACACCCTTTTTCTTGAGATAAGGCTCCAGCTTCTGCCAGGTTCTCAAAGCCTTTCCCCCGCCGGAGCTGGGGTTAATGATAAATGTAATCAAATTGCACTTCCTTCTGTAATGTTTGTGTGATTTTTATAAAATTATAGCATAGGGAAGGCCAAAATATTATAAATAAAATATAAATTTATCTGGAGTACATAAAGCATGCATATGCCATCTCTTCAGCAAGGCTCTTATCCGGCAGCTTTTGCAGACGCCATACCCAGTTCCCCTCCGCCGTTCCCGGCGTATTGATGCGCGCCTCTTCTCCAAGCCCCATATAATCCTGCAGCTGCGCCACAAATAAATTGGCGGGACTTGCCAGACCCAGGCGGATAATGCCGCGATGGTATCCCTCTTTTTCATGCAGTCCGCCGTATTTTACCGCAAAATCAAGCTCTCTTTTATCCACCTTTTTGACCCAGGAGCAAAGGGTATCATTGTCATGGGTACCCGCATAGCATACACAGTTTTCCTGATAGGTGTGCGGCAGGTACGCGTTGATTGCATCCGGTGTAAAGGCAAAGCTCAACACTTTCATTCCCGGAAAGCCGGAATCCTTCAGCAGGCTGCGTACCTCGTCCGTCAGCATTCCCAAATCCTCCGCAATAAAGCCGATTTCCGGAAAGCTGTTCTTCATTTCCGCAATAAAATCCATGCCCGGTCCCTTAATCCATTCGCCGTTTCTTGCCGTCTTTTCACCATACTTTACCTTAAAGAAGCTTTCAAAAGCCCGAAAATGGTCAATGCGAATCAGGTCGTAGAGCTGTCCCGCTCCCTTTATCCGCTGTTTCCACCAGGCATAATTGTCCTTTTTCATTTCCTCCCAGCGATACAAAGGATTGCCCCAGAGCTGTCCGTCTTCGCTGAAATAATCCGGCGGCACACCGGCGATAAAGGTCGGAATATTTTCTTCATCCAGAACAAACAGTCCGGCATTTGCCCAGCAATCGGAAGAATCCAAAGAAACATAAATCGGAATATCTCCGATGATTTGAATACCCTTTGCATTGGCATAGGCCTTTAACCTTTTCCACTGCCTGTAAAACAAAAACTGTATAAAGGTATAGTAGCGGATGTCCTCCTCCAAAAGCTGCTTATAAGCTTCTATGGCTTCCCGCTCTCTAAGCCTTGCCTTCTTGTCCTCCCAGTCAATGAAAGCACGCATGCCGAAATGCTTCTTCAGTGCCATATACAGAGCATAATCCTCCAGCCAAAAAGCATTTTGGGCGCAAAAATCCTGCACTTCCTCCCTGTACTTGTTTCCCGCATTGCGAAATACCTTTTCCAAAATATGGCTTCTTCCCTCATAAATGCGTCCGTAATCTATCCGGTCTTCTCTTTCTCCCCAGCAAATCTTTTCCACATCTTCTCTTGCAATATCCCCCGCCTCAATCAAAAATTCCAAATCAATGAAGTAAGGATTGCCCGCAAAGCTGGAAAAGCTCTGATAAGGCGAATCGCCGTAGCCTGTGGGACCTACCGGCAAAATCTGCCAGTAACGCTGCCCCGCCTCCACCAAAAAATCCACAAAATCATACGCCGCCCTGCCCAAAGTACCGATACCGTACTTGCCGGGCAAAGAAAAAATCGGCAACAGGATTCCCGCACTTCTGCTTATTTCCATTTTAACACCGTGTATACCGTATACACCCTATCCTTTCCCAAAATATGCACTCTCACCGCACTATATGGCATTATACTATAAAGCGCCCTCTTTTGCTCGAAAAATTTTTAAAATTTTCGGTTGACTTTAAAACGCCGAAACAGTATAATGTACAAGTCTTGGTAATGGGCTATCGCCAAACGGTAAGGCAGTGGACTCTGACTCCACCATCTCTAGGTTCGAATCCTAGTAGCCCAGTTTTTCTTAACCTTTTGTCCTTTAGGGCAGAAGGTTTTTTTATTTTACCAAACAAAAAACAGAGCCTCTTTTCTCCTGCCGGAAACAAAGGCTCCGTCCTGTTTCAACATTATGATGCGGCCAACAGCTTCTCCACGGTCACCAACTTCGTACACAGGCACAAAAGCTGCGCCGTCTGCCGGATTTCTTCCACCGTCGGGTAAGACGGTGCAATTCGTATATTCTTATCTTCTGGGTCAATACCGTTCGGGAAGGTCTCTCCCGCTTCCGTCATTACCACACCGGCCTCCGCCAGCTTTTTTAATACCGTCTTGGCACAGCCCGGCAGGGTATCAAAAGAAATGAAATATCCCCCCTTGGGCTTTGTCCATACCGCAATGCTCAAGCCCGTAAGCTCCGCCTCCAAAATCTCATT
>JBGZHY010000128.1:0-5784 GCA_041848045.1 Lachnospiraceae bacterium | reverse complement strand
GAAGGCTTAAAGAGCAGGGGAATCAATATGGTGGCGACCATTTATGCAGACGCCTTCGGTTTGATTTATGAGGATTTTGACGGTATGTGCAGAGCCTATGCCAAGGTGCCGAATTGTATGAATCTGGAGTTGGCAAGAGATAAGCGCATCAAGCTTTGTAAGGATAACAGCGTGGAGGGCATTCTGGTGCATACCAATCGCTCCTGTAAGCTTTGGTCCGGCTTTATGCCGGAGATGAGCCGACAGATTGGAGAAAGCTGCGGGATACCGGTTGCTTCTTTTGACGGAGATCAGGCAGATCCCCGCAATTTCTCCGAAGCCCAGTATGATACCAGGGTTCAGGGCCTGGCGGAAATTATGGAAATGAATAAGGAGGGATTGTAGGATGTCAAAGTCAAGTATATTAGCGACCTTTCATGAAATAGCCAGCAATCCTAAGGCACAGCTGCAAAAGTATCTGGCAGAGGGAAAAAAGGTGATTGCAGTGGCACCGGTATATACGCCGGAAGAAATCATCCATTCTATGGGAATGGTGCCTATGGGCGTTTGGGGCGCCGATAGGGAAGTGAAGGAGGCGAAAAAATTTTACCCCGCTTTCATCTGCTCTATTATGCAGACGGTTTTGGAGTTGGGCATAAAAGGAGCATATACGGGAGTTTCGGCGCTGGTGGTACCGTCTTTGTGCGATTCCTTGAAGACGCTGGGGCAAAACTGGAAATATGCGGTGCCGGACATTCCTTTCATCGCCATGTCCTATCCGCAGAACCGTAAGCCGGATTACGGCATAGCTTTTACCAGAAGTCAGTATGAGAAGGTGATTGCGGACTTGGAGAGGATAACGGGAGAACGCTTCAGTCCCGCGGCGCTGCGAAAATCCAATGAAGTGTATAATGCGCATAATGCGCTGATGCGGGAGTTTGCAAATCTTGCGGCGGAATATGAGCTGAGCAATGCGCAGCGCAATGATGTGTTTAAAGCGGCATGGTTTATGCGAAAGGAGGAGCATGCTCAGCTGTTGCGGGAATTGATAGCACAACTGCATGCCGGTGAAAAAGCGAAAGAGAGCGCCAGGGTGCTGGTCAGCGGCATTTTATCCGATGCGCCGGGGCTGGCGGAAATCTTTGACAGGAACGGTATCAAGGTGGTGGCGGATGATGTGGCGGCACAGTCCAGACAGTATCGTACGGATATTGAAGATATGGAAGACAGTCTGGAGGCGCTGGCCAGAAAATTTGCCCGCAGAGATTACTGTACACTTTTGTATGACCGGGACAAAAAAAGAGTGGATTATCTTATACAAGAGGCAAAAGAAAAGAAAGCAAAGGGTATCGTGGTATTGATGACGAAATTCTGCGATCCGGAGGAATTTGATTATGTGCCGATAAAGAGAGCCTGCGAGGCAAGCGGCATCGCCCACATCAATATTGAGGTGGACAGGCAGATGGTCAATTATGAGCAGGCTTCAACCATGCTGCAGGCATTTGCAGAAATGCTGTAAATACAGGACCTACAAATATAAAAGAAAAGGAGTTTAAGGCTATGATTGACAAGAATAAGATGCCGGTCATTATCGGTGTGGCGTTTGTGTGGTTTACCACGCAGTTCGGCGGAGGCTTTGCTTCCGGAAACCAGTTGAGAACATTCTTTGTAAATTTCGGAATTTGGGCATTTTTAACGGGTGTAATGACCCAGGCCATCGGCGCCTTCTATCAGTGGTATGCCCTCAAGTATGCGAAGAAACACGGGCTTTACAATTACAAAAGCTTCAATGACAGCTTTTACAGATTCAACAATGTTTTTGGTGAGAGAAACGGTAAGATTTTGGCACTGATTTTATCCAATCTTTATGAACTGGTGTATATCGTAACCATCTGCGTGGCACCGGCAGCCGCTTTTGCGACGGGTGTAAGTACCATGGTAAAGGCTTTCGGCTTACATTATTGGTTGTGTACCATCTTCATCGGCGTATTCATCTTTGTAGTGGCGGTATATGGTACGGATGTGGTGCGTAAAGTGGCCGCCACCTTATCGGTTCTGATTGTGGCGGGTCTGCTGGCGGTATATCTTCCGAACATCATTGTGCAGTGGGGGGACATTACCGCCAATGCAGCAGCCAGTGCGGCGGCACCGGTTCATTTCGGTAAAGCATTCTGGCAGGGTATTGTGTATGCGGCGTTTCAGTTAGGCGCTATCGGTTTGCTGGTACAGCATGCCAAACCTTTTGAAAATCCGGATAATGCGAAGACTTCCATGATTTACGGTTTCTTTGTCAATGCCTTGCTGCTTCTCCTGGCGATAGTGGGTCTGCTTGCCATTACCCATATTCCGGAGTTTGCAACGGATCCGATTCCCTTATTGATTCTGGTGAACAGGGGCGTGGCACCGGAGCTGTTAAGGCCGATTATCTCTATTTTGATTGTGCTCGGTTCCGTTTCAACGGCGGTGAATATGATAGCCGGCATGTCCAATCGTGTATGTTCTTCCTTGGACAAAAATTTTGACCCTACGGCAAAACCGGGAGTAAATGTTATCGTTGTAACCTTGGTCTGCACCCTGATATCCTTCCTGATTGCGCAGCTTGGCTTAAACAAGATTGTAGCCGTGGGCTATAAGTATCTGGGCTACCTGACTATTCCGGTGATTATGATACCGTATGTGGTGCATATGATTGTAACAAAATGTGATGAAAATGAATAAACAGAGAGGTAAGGTGTGATGAGTAAACCGTTAGAAGGCGTAAGAGTTGTGGAACTGGCGACATTTATTGCAGCCGCCAGTGCCGGCAGATTCATGGCAGATTTGGGCGCGGACGTCATTAAGGTGGAACCGGCAAACGGCGATCCGCTTCGTTTTACGGCGCCGTCCGAGGGCAGACCTTTGGATATGTATGAGAATACAACCTGGGATTTGGAAAATGCAAATAAGAGATGTATTTCCTTAAATATCAAAAATGAGGAAGGAAAGGAGGCTTTCTTTAAGCTTTTAGATACGGCGGACGTATTCATTACGAACTGGAGAGTGCAGGCTCTGGAAAGAGCGGGGCTGGACTATGAGAGCCTGAAAAAATCGTATCCGAAGCTGGTATATGCCATCTGCACCGGTTACGGTGAATACGGGCCGGACAAAGATTTGCCGGGCTTTGATTTTACGGCGTTTTTTGCAAGGGGCGGTTATTTGGATACCCTGCGCCAAAGAGGAACCAAGCCGATGAATGTGGTTCCGGGATTGGGAGATCATAATGTGGGGATGAATTTGGCGGCAGGCATTCTGGCAGCCTTATATCAGGCAAAAGTGAAAGGCGTGGGAGAGAAGGTGGAAACCTCTTTGTTTGAAAGCGCAGTGTATAATTTCGGTATGATGGTGCAGGCAGCCAATTATGACGGCATTGCAAGGCAGTATCCGATAGATGTCAGAGAAAGCGCCAATCCTTTCAATGCCGCATGGAGAACCAAGGATGACAGATACATACAAACCTGTATGCCCAATTATAACACTTACTACAATGTATTTATGAAAGCCATCGGCAGAGAGGATCTGATCGATAAGGAAAGCTATTATCCGATTCAGCATTTGCAGGAGAATCGTTTGGGACCGGAGGTATATGACATCGTGATGGATGCCATGGGTAAAAAAACGGTAGCGGAATGGAAGGAAATTCTGGAAAAAGCGGATGTTCCTTTTGCCGTGGCACAAAACTGGATGGATATTCTGGAGGACAGGCAGGCGGAGGCGAATGACTGCTTCTATGACATGCAGTATCCGAACGGTAATACCAGAAGGCTGGTAAGACCGCCGGTCAAGTTTGCGGAAATGGGCGTACCGGCTTATGAAAGAGGCCCTTTCATCGGAGAGCAGGGAAGGGAAATTTTGACGGAGCTTGGCTATCCGGAAGAAAAAATCAAAGAAATGCTGGAAAGTAATGCTTTATTCATATGGGAAGACAGGAAGTAAGATTTTTCCCAAGGAAGGAAACGCTTGCAGTCGGCTCAAAAAGCCGCTGCAGCCTTTCTTTACGGATAACTTGTATACAAGTTTGGAGAAGATATGGAACTTAGGGAAGTCAGCATCAGTGATATTTTAAAGGAAAGAGCAGCCGCCAGCCCGGAAAGCCCTGCACTGGCAGGACCGAAATATTTTTGCACTTACGCAGACTTGGATGCCGTCACCGATTTATGGGGACAGAAGCTCTTAAGGAGCGGAATACGGGCGGGAGAACATGTCGGCATTTGGGGCAATAACAGTCATTTGTACTTATTGATGTTTTTGGCATTATCCAAAATCGGCGCCCTGCCGGTTTTGTTCAACAGCCTGTACAGGCTGCAGGAGCTAAAGGCAGTTGTAGAATATGCGGACGTCCATCTTTTATTTTACGATAAAGGCGCCTGTAGACAGGAGGGGGAGAAGATTGCCAAAAAGCTGCGGCATCAGCTTCGGGATCTGCGGGTAGAGGCTTTGCAGGATTTTGATTCCGATATGGAAAAATGCTTATTGCCGGAATGGGAAAAGGAGTTGAGAAAGCGCAGCTTGCAAACCGGGTGTAAGGATGCCGCTTTGATGCTGTTTACCTCCGGAACCACCAGCCTGCCCAAGGGAGTCTTGCTCAGCCATTACAATGTGGTCAACAACGCAGCTTGTTTGGTGGAGGAAATGCATTGGAGTGAAAAAGATAAAATGTGTCTTGCAGTGCCGATGTTCCATTGCTTCGGTATTACAGCCAGCATATTGACGGCAATTCTTGCGGGAGCTTCTCTTTATATACTGGAAAATGCCAGAACTACAGGACTGTGGGAGGCGGTGGAACAAGCCGGCTGTACCATTTTAAACGGCGTACCCAGTATGTTTTTGGCGATGATTCGCAAGGAGGAGTACAGAAACCGAGAGGCGGGAGGGCTGCGCTCCGGTATTATTGCGGGCTCTCCCCTTTCAGAGCAGGAATATACGGAGATTGCACAGCGTTTTTATCGTGCAAAAATCCAAAGCTCCTACGGGCAGACGGAAAGCTCGCCTTGCATCAGCATCGTAGCGTATGAGGAGGACTTTGAACGCAAAAAAAACAGCGCAGGACATATTATCGAGCATGTAAAAGCACGTATTGCGGATATCCGCTCGGAGGAAGTGCACTATCACAGCGAGGAGGCCAGGCTTGCCTGTCTGGCGGGAGGAAGGTGTATCTGCGGAGAAATACAAATCCAAGGCTATAATGTGATGTTGGGCTATTATAAAACGGATAAATCTGCGGCATTTACAAAGGACGGCTGGCTGAAAACGGGGGATATCGGATATTTTGACGAATATGGAAATCTGCATATTACCGGCAGGATGAAAGAAATGATTATACGGGCGGGGGAGAATATCAGCCCCTGTGAGATAGAAGAACGGATACGGGAAATACAGGGTATTTCCGAGGTTAAGGTGGTAGGCGTAGGTGCAGAAGTTTTACAGGAGGAAATTGTGGCCTTTATTGTGGCGGACGCTTCATTACCCTCTGATGCGGAAATACAGCGGTGTTTACAAGAAAAAATGGCTTATTATAAGGTGCCGAAGCGCCTGATTCACCTGAAAGCTCTGCCCAAAACGGCGAGCGGGAAGATCAATATTGCCGAATTAAAGCGTCTGGCGGCAGAAAGCCGGACAGGATAAAGGAGGATAAAACATGGCAGAATGCTATTTTAACGAACAGCATGAGCTGATTCGAAAATTGGCAAAGGGATTTGCCGAAAAGGAATTGACAAAAGAAGTATTGGATGAAGTGGAAAGAAGCGAGCGTTTCCCGGAAGAATTGCT
>JBGZHY010000127.1:0-10330 GCA_041848045.1 Lachnospiraceae bacterium | reverse complement strand
TTTTGCAAGCGTTTCCAAATTATACTCCTTTAATGCCAACTATTCCGCTCTTCTTCTGCGCATAAAAGCGAACAGAAGAACAGAAGCAAGGCCTAACGCCAAAACATATGGTGCAAAGCTCATCGCAATACCGGTCGGTGTATTTACCGTTCTTTCATTGGTATAGGCAACGGTCTTATCGGTGGAAGCACCGGTTCCGTTCTCAGCACCGCTAACAGTCTTTACATAACCGTCTGCCGAATAATCTGTTTCAGCTACCACATACGTATCCGTTGTAGAAAGACCCGTAATGTTTGCTTCCTGACCGTGCTTTAATCTGATTGTAGCAGCTGTACCGCTGGTCAATTCAAGAGTCTGATTGTTTCCGTAAGTCATATAAAACTTCTCGCCGGTACTACCGGTTACGGTCACCGTAAATTCAAACTCTTTATTCTGGTCACCCTGGTTACCGGTTACGGTCTTGGTAATCTTTAACTTATTTAAATCGGCAGAGGTATTGTCTTTATCGTAGTTATTGGTAAAAATACCATCATTCTTTCCAGTCGCAGCGGATGGGTCTGCAAAAAAGTAGCTGTACGCCTCCATCGCTCCGCCGGCGCCTGCCTTTACATATACATCAAAAAACTTGCTATCCGTACTATAGGTCATACCTTCGTAGGTTCCTGCAGTTTCCTTCACCACATAGCGATATACGCCCGGTGCCGTAAAGGCTGAGCTGTTAACCTGCAAGGTTGCCGTATCCGTCAACGTTACGCTTGCCTGACCGATATCCTCAGCTATTGTTCTGGGTGCGGAGGCAATATTGGCATCCGTTATCGTAACACCGCCGGCAGGCCCCTGATAAATGGCAGGCCTACCTGGAGATGCAGGCACAGCAGTTCCCTGCTCCACCGTAAAGGTAAAATTCGTTGCAGGCAGGAACACATCCGTCTGCTTTTCAATGGTCTTTTTGATGGTTACATTTTGCGGATCAGCCGCCATAGCCGTCATAGCCATTGAGGCACTTAAAGCACCGGCCAAGACAACACTCAAAACACTTTTTGTTAGTCTTTTTTTCATCTCTAACATTCTCCTCATTCTGTTTTCTAATCTTGTGTAGGTATATAATATTTATATTAAAGATTTGAACGCCGAATCAGCGTCAAAACCTTTCCCTCTAAGTCATCAATGCCGACAGCTCCGAAATAACGGCTGTCCTTGGCACCCTCTCTGTAATCTGCCAGAATAAACACTTCATGCTCTCCCAGCCGCAAAGGATACCGTACCGAACTCTCATAAGGTCTTGTGGCATAAAAAATATCGTTCTCAATCGAAATACTTCCGTTGATGAATATTTGCCCTTCCTCCGTGATTTCCACCGTATCGCCGCCCACGGCGATAATCCTTCCCAGATAGGACTTTCCCTCACTGCGATACAGAACAATGTCCTGACTGCGCCATTCCGTATCCTTACGGTAAAAAATGATGATATCACCGGCACTTACTCTGGGCGACATGTCATTGTTTTGTACCTGACGGATACCGAAAAATACAAAAAACAGACACCAAACGGTAAGTCCGATCAAAAGCAGATGCAGAAAAAAACTTTTTACATCTCTGATGTTCAGCAGGCGCCTGCGTCTTTGCCGGATGACATCCGGAGGCAACAAGGCTTTATCCGAACTTTTTTTCCTGTTTCCCCACATCCTAAGTTCTCTCCATTTCAGCCAACTGCCTCTTCAACTTGCCAATCAGCCTGTCCCTTTCCTCCAGCAGAGCCTGACAGCGTGCTTCCTGTGCGTCGAAAGCGGATTGATACTCATTATGCAAATCCTCTAATTTTTTCCAAACATCCGCCTCGCTCAGACCGAAAAGAAAAGTCTTATGAAATTTTAAGTTTTGCAAATACAAAGCAACTTCCTCCATGTTTTGGGAACGCATAAGGTCCCTCCTTTCCCTCTGACCGCAAATAGGGCAGGTAATCATAGATTAAGAATCATTCTAGCACATTTGGGGTGGAAAAGTCCAGCAGAATTATTCTTTTTCTTCCATTTTTTTTAAGAAAAAAATATCCTTTTCGTCCAAATCAGCCTTCTCCAGCAAATCCTTTCTGCGCTCCCAGGTTCGCTTCAGCGATTGCCGGTGTTTCCATTCTTCTATATTCTTATGGTGCCCGGAAAGCAGAATATCCGGTACTTTCTTACCCATAAAAACTTCCGGTCTGGTATACTGCGGATATTCCAGCAAATGGTTTTCAAAGCTCTCGAAATCTGCGCTCTCTTTATTGTGCAGCACTCCCTCCAGCATACGGCTGATGCTGTCGATCATCACCATGGCGGGAAGCTCCCCTCCCGTCAGGACATAATCTCCGATGGATACCGGTATGGCTTTTGTCAGCTCCAAAACCCGTTCGTCCACTCCTTCATAATGTCCGCACAGGATAATCAGGTTTTCTTCCTTTGCCAGCTTCTTAGCCATTTCCTGCGTAAAAATCTGTCCTTGGGGACTGGTGTAAATCAGCTTGGGCACAGAGCCCAGTTTCCCGCAGATACTCTCATAGGCAAGGTAAATCGGCTCACACTGCAGCAGCATACCGGCGCCCCCTCCGTAAGGATAGTCGTCAACACTTTTATGCTTATTCCTGGCAAAATCCCGGATATTCATCACCTCAATATCCAGAAGCTGCCTGCTTTTTGCCCTGCCGATGATGCTGGTATTCATGGCGCTTTCTATCATTTCCGGAAAAAGGCTTAATACATAAAATTTCATCTCATCGCTCCATTTATAAGTCCAAAAGCCCGTCCATTACATGCACAAGAATTTCCTGCTTCTCCAAAGACACCGCCAAAATACAATCCTTAATATACGGGAACAGAAGGATTTTTCCGTTATGCAGCTCCACTTCCATCACATGGTTGGCGCCGGTTTCAAACACATTTTTTACCAGCCCCAAATCTTCTCCGGTATCCGTAAGCACCTTTAAGCCGATTAAATCGCCGATATAATGCTCGTTTTCGGCAAGGCGCGGCAGACTGTCCCTATCTACATAAATGCCGTAATTTCTGTACTGTCTGAGCTCTTCCGGACTGTCTATGCCTTTGAATTTACACAAAAGCATATTTTTATTTTCTCTGACCCCTTCCAAAAAAGTTTCTTTTTCTTTTTTTTCGTCCTCCGACACCAGTACGCAGGCCTTCACCTGTCTGAAACGTCCCTTGTCATCCGTTGTCGGATAAACCTTGGCTTCTCCCCGGATACCGTGGGCGCTCGTAATAATCCCGATTCTGATTCTCCGTAACATTACTTCTCCGATTTTTTTCAGTAAAAATGGAGCTTGACGCTCCATTTCTTATCCCTTATTTGATTTCAAATACTACCTTTTGATTAACTCGGGAAGATGCGGCTTTCACCACACTTCGTATAGCCTTTGCTATTTTGCCGGATTTGCCGATCACCTTGCCCATATCGTCCGGATGAACGCTCAACTCCAGCAGTATGCCGTCCTCATTTTCGCTTTGTACAACAACTACATCTTCAGGTTTGTCTACCAATGCCTTGGCAATGGTTTCAACTAAATTTTTCATTGTCTGCCCCTTTAAAGTATATTACTGGATGCCGGCGTTCTTTAACAATTTGGATACTCGGTCGGTAGGCTGTGCTCCCTGAGATAACCACTTCTTGGTCAGCTCCTCATCAAACTTAATCACACTTGGCTCCTCTGCCGGATTATAGTAGCCTACTTCTTCGATGAATTTTCCATCTCTTGGGGATCTTGAGTCAGCTACTACAATTCTATAAAAAGGTGCTTTCTTTTGTCCCATTCTCTTTAATCTCATTTTTACTGCCATTGTTCATTTACTCCTTTTGTATTTTATCATATAAAATTTATGTAAAGATATGCTTGTCATACCTTTATTAGCCTGTTAAAAGGGAAGCTTAAAACCTTTGCCGAAAAGATTACCCAGTCCGCCCATTCTTTTGTTGCCCGCCATATTCGGAAGCTGCTTCATCATTTTCTTCATCTGCTCAAACTGCTTGACGATGCGATTAACCTCCGCCACATTAACACCGGCTCCTCTGGCGATACGATTTTTGCGGGAGGGATTTAAAATAGCCGGATTGGCTCGCTCCGCCTTGGTCATACTCAGAATAATGGCCTCGACTCTCTCCATCTGCTTATCATCTGCAGCAGGGACACCGCCTTTCATTCCCATATCCGGCAGCATGCTCATAATACCGGCCAGGCCCCCCATTTTCTTAACCTGCTGCATCTGTTCCAGAAAATCATTGAAGTCAAACTCCGCTTTTTTCAGCTTTTTCGCCATCTCCCTGGACTTTTCTTCATCCATGTCCGACTGTACTTTTTCAATCAGCGAAAGAACATCTCCCATGCCGAGGATCCTGCCTGCCATACGGTCCGGATGAAAAGCTTCCAAATCGGTCAGTTTCTCTCCCATGGCTGCATATACAATAGGCTTGCCGGTCACCGCTTTGATGGATAAAGCCGCGCCGCCTCTGGTATCGCCGTCCAGCTTGGTCATGATGACGCCGTCAATGCCAAGCTGTTCATGGAAATGAGAAGCAACATTAACCGCATCCTGTCCCGTCATGGCGTCCACCACCAAAAGAGTATGGTCTATCGGGATATTTTCTTTTATCTCCCGCAGTTCCTGCATCATTTCCTCATCAATATGCAGCCGTCCTGCCGTATCAAAGATCACAAGATTATAAGGCTTTTGCTCCGCTTCCGCAAGAGCTGCCTTTGCGATTTCCAAAGGCTTGCGGGTTCCCATTTCAAATACGGGGATCCCCAGCTTTTCACCGTTGATTTTTAATTGTTCAATGGCTGCGGGACGGTAGATATCACAGGCGACCAAAAGAGGATGGTATCCCTTTGCCTTAAACTTTCCCGCCAGCTTGGCGGCAGTGGTTGTCTTTCCGGCGCCCTGCAGACCTGCCAGCATGATGAAAGTGGTTTCGGAGGCTGCTTTTAACTTTAGCTCCTCTGCCTGAGAACCCATCAGCTTAATCAACTCTTCATGTACAATTTTCACCACCTGCTGACCCGGTGTAAGAGAATCCAGAACCTCCGTTCCTACGGCACGGGTCTGTACATCCTGAATGAATTGCTTTACAATTTTAAAATTGACGTCCGCCTCCAGCAAGGCCATTTTCACTTCCTTCAAGGCGGCTTTTACATCGGCTTCGGACAGCTTTCCTTTGCCTCTTAAATTTTTAAAAACATTTTGTAGTTTTTCGGATAAGCTTTCAAATGCCATACCATCTCCTATAAATCAAGAATCTTCGCAGATATCTCTTCTATTTCGGAAATCAGACGAATATCTTTGGAATGTAAATATTCCCGGCTCCTGGCTTGAATACCCGCAATCAGGCGTTTGGTTTCCAGAAATTTATGCACCAGCCCCAGTTTTGCCTCATAGGCAAAAAGGGTTTTGTCGCAGCGCTTAATCATATCGCTCACACTCTGTCTGGATATTCCCTCATCCTTTGCCACCTCGCTGATGGAATAATCGTTAAACACAACCTCTTCATATATGCGCTTTTGCTTTTCACTCAGCAGTTCACCGTAAAAATCATACAACAGATCCTGCTCTAAAATATTCTCCGCCTTTTTCATTCTTTGTCCTGCACAAGATATCCGTATTTTGCAGAGCAAGCATACAACATCTCTTCCACCTTGTCAAGTGTTTTTCCTTGACAGACTTCCGGCGCTTTCTTTTCAACATTCTCGATACAGGGTATATTTAGTCTGTAAAAGTGCCTTTGAACTTTACCAACTTCGGTCTGTATCCCTCGGCTTCCAAAGCGGATACAATTTCGTTTTTATGTTCCGTTCCGAATGCTTCTATGGTAATGCGAAGCTCTACGGCGGCACTTCTGTTGATGCTGACAAACTGGTTATGATCCAGCTTAATGACATTGCCACGCAATTTCGCAAGAAGAGCCGAAATTTTAGCCAGTTCTCCCGGCTTATCCGGCAGCAGTGTGGAAACCGTAAACACCCTGTCCCTCTGAATCAAACCGTGCTGAATCAAAGAAGCCATGGTAATCACATCCATATTTCCGCCGCTTAAGATGGATACAATCTTTTTGCCTTTTACAGGCAAATGCTTCAAAGCCGCTACGGAAAGAAGCCCCGAGTTTTCCACAATCATTTTGTGATTTTCCACCATATCCAAAAATGCCACAATCAGCTCGTCATCGCTGATGGTGATAATTTCGTCCACATTATCCCGTACATAAGGAAAAACCTTCTCCCCCGCCCGTTTTACAGCCGTTCCGTCCGCAATGGTGTCTGCCGAAGGCAGGGTAAGCGGTGCTTTATTGGCAATCGCCGCCTTCATACAAGGTGCATTTTCCGGCTCTACCCCGATGATTTTGATTTTCGGGTTCAACATTTTTGCCAGAGTGGCCACCCCGCAGCAAAGTCCGCCGCCGCCGATGGGAATCAAAATATAGTCTACAGTCGGCAGCTCCTTGATGATTTCCATCGCAATGCTCCCCTGTCCTGTTGCCACATCCAAGTCATCAAAAGGATGGACAAAGGTGGCGCCGCTTTCTTCTGCCATGCGGTACGCCGCCGCCAAAGCCTCATCAAACACATCCCCCTCCAAAACCACGGTGGCGCCGTGATTTCTGGTGCGGTTTACCTTGATGAGAGGCGTAGTGGTCGGCATGACAATGGTTGCCTTTGTACCGGCAAGCTTTGCCGCATAAGCAAGCCCCTGGGCATGATTTCCGGCGCTGGCGGTAATCAGCCCCTTGGCCTTTTCGCTTTTGCTTAAGGTGGAAATCTTATAGTAAGCGCCTCTTACCTTATAAGCCCCCGTATACTGCATATTCTCCGGCTTAAAATACACTTTATTGCCGCATTGTGCAGAAAAAAACTCACTGTACAGAAGCTTTGTTTCGCTGGTGACCTCACGGACAATCTCACTGGCTTCCTCAAATTTTTCCAGGCTTAATGTTTCCATCCTAAGCATCCTCCCTTAACTCTTCTTTTTCCACGTCAAACAGGGCATCCACAAATTGCTGCGCATCAAACTTCTGCAAATCATCAATTTTCTCTCCTACCCCTACATATTTCACCGGTATACCCAGCTCCGCCTGAATGGCCACGGCAATACCTCCCCTGGCTGTGCCGTCCAGCTTGGTCAGAATAATGCCCGTGATGTTTGCCGCCTCCTTAAACTGATGTGCCTGCTCCAGGGCATTCTGCCCCGTGGTACCGTCCAGAACCACCAGAGTTTCACGGTAAGCATCCGCATACTCCTTGTTGATGATGCGATCGATTTTTTTGAGTTCTTCCATCAGGTTCTTCTTGTTATGAAGCCGTCCTGCCGTATCGCAGATTAAGACATCCGTCTTTCTTGCCTTGGCAGCCTGACAGGCATCGAATATAACCGCCGCCGGGTCTGCTCCCTCATGCTGGGCGATGATGTCCACACCGGCACGCTTTGTCCATTCCTCCAGCTGCTCAATAGCTGCGGCACGGAAGGTATCGGCAGCAGCCACTAACACCTTTTTTCCGGCATCTTTCAACTGACCTGCCAGCTTTCCGACGCTGGTGGTCTTACCCACGCCGTTGACGCCGATAATCAGCACCACGGATTTGTTTTCCTCGAAATGATAGGCATTCTCCCCCAAGTCCATACGTTTTTTGATGCTCTCAATCAGAACCTGCCTACACTCTGCCGGAGATTTCAAACGCTCTTCTTTGACCCTTTTTTTCAGTTCTTCAATGATATCCGTGGAAGCTTTCACACCGATATCTCCCATAATCAAGATTTCTTCCAGCTCTTCGTAAAAATCATCATCAATGGCATCATAGCCCAAGAACACACTTTCCAAGCCGGATACCACGGCATCTCTGGTTTTGGTCAAGCCCTCAACCAGTCTGGCAAAAAATCCTTTTTTATTCTCTTCCATGTTCTTCCTCCGACTAGTCTAATTTATCCTCAATCAAATTCACCGAAACCATGGTGGAAACCCCTTTCTCCTGCATGGTAATGCCGTACAGGCGATCGGAATGCAGCATGGTTCCTCTTCTGTGGGTGATGACGATGAACTGGGTCTTATCCCGCAAACGATGCAGGTATTGTGCAAATCGCTCCACATTGGAATCGTCCAGCGCCGCTTCTATCTCATCCAGCAGGGCAAAAGGAGAAGGCTTCAGATTTTGAATGGCAAACAGTAAGGAAATGGCTGTCAGCGCCTTTTCTCCACCCGAAAGCTGCATCATATTCTGCAGTTTTTTTCCCGGCGGCTGGGATATGATGCTGATGCCGGATTCCAGAATATCCGTTCCTTCCTCCAGCTCCAGTCTGCCGCTGCCTCCGCCGAATAAATCTCCGAATACCTTATCAAATTCCTCGTTGATTAAGGCGAATTTTTCCTTAAACTGTCTGCGCATGCCGCTGTCCAAGTCGGCGATGACGCTGCCAAGCTGCTCCGTTGCCAGGATAATATCATCATACTGGGTTTTCATTTCCTCATAACGCTGCGACACGGCGGCATATTCTTCGATAGCCTGCACGTTCACATTCCCCAGACTGCGGATTTCTCCTTTTAAACTGTCTATGCTCTTTTTCAATGAAGAAGGGTTCTTTAGCTCCTCGTCCTTAAAAGCGGCGCAATCTCCCAGACTCAATTCATATTCCGTCCACATATAATTACCGATTCCCGCCAGCTTTTCTTCCAGCTTTTCCTTTGCCGCCTGCAGCCTGAATATATCCTTATCCAAAAGAGAAAGGCGCTGCAAAATTTCATCCTTTTTCTCAAACAGGCGCTTATGCAATCCCGTCATTTTTTCTCTGGCAAGGGTATGCTCCTGTAAATCCTCTTCCTCCTGGCGGCAGCCTTCTCCCAAACGCAAGCGCTCCTGCTCCAAGGCTTTTATTTGCTCATTTTTCAGACGGATGTTTTCCTCAAAATCAATATCCTCATCCAGAAGCTTTGCCCGGGAAATCAATTCCTCCGCTTCCCGTTTCAGACGCTGCATATTATCTTCAATATGCTCTAAGGTACTTTCCTTGGCGCGCAAACGCAGTTCCGTTTCCTTTAAGCTGCCGTACGCCTTCTCCTTCTCCCGCTTTAGATCCCCCTCTCGCTTTTGCAGCTCCTCTCCCAGGCTGTCCTCTTCTCTGTCCTGTATTTCCAGACTGTCCAATTCTTTCTGCAAAGCTTTCTCTTCTTCCATACCTTTTTCCAGCTCCGCAAGAAGGCTGTTTCGCTCCTGCAAGGATTCTTGTACCAAAGCGGCGCTTTTTAGCTTGCTGTCACCGAAAATTTGCAAACTGTTGCAAAGGGTATTGATTTCCAGACTTAAGGCAGACAAAGAAGCTTGCAAATCCGCCTGTATACCTGCCTTTTTCTGCTGTGCCCGTCGGATTTCCTCCAAGGAAGCATCCAAGCTCTCCATTTTGGCGGTATTCTTCTCAATCTCCTTTTCCAAATCCTCCAACTCCCGCTTTCTGCCGAGAAGATTGGAGCTGTTCTTATAGGCGCCGCCGCTTAAGGAACCTCCCGGAGAAAGCTGATCGCCCTCCAGACTGACCAGACGATATTCATAGTGATACTTTCGGGCAATGACAAGGGCATTATCTATATTATCCACAATGATTACCTTGGACAACAGATGCTGCAGAAGCTTCTCGTAGGGCTTATCCACGGACACCAGACTGTCCGCTCTGCCGATAACCCCTTTTTCCTTTAAGATATCGCTGTTTTTCAGCGCGCCTCCCGTCTGTATACTGTCCAAAGGTAAAAAGGTGGCTCTGCCGAATTTATTCTTCTTCAAATAGGCAATAAGTACCTTGGCGCTTTGCTCGCTGTCCGTCACCAGATTTTGGATCCGTGCCCCCAAAGCAATTTCAATGGCAAGCTCATATTTCCGATCCACCTTCAAAAGATCCGCAACCACCCCATGTACACCGTGCACCCTGTCCTTGGCTTCCATCACCCTGCGAATGGCATTGCCGTAGCCGTCATAACGTTCCGCAATATTGCGCAGCGTTTCCAGCTTGGCACGATTATGCTGATAGGAAGCCCGCAAATTCTCAATATTCTTATGCAGGCTGCTTTCTTCCTTTTCCAGTTCCAGCTGCTCATCCTGCAATACTTTATATTCTGCGCTCTTTCGGACAAAAATATCTTCCAGCTCTTTCTTTTTGCTTTCTTCCTTTTCCAGCCTGTTCAGCAGATCCCGGTTTTCCGTTTCTATACCCTGTATACGGTTCTCCAGCTCCTCCTTACGAATGCGAAGCTGGGCAATATTGGTCTTATTGCTTTCCCATTTTGCCTGCAGGGCGGACCTGTCATGCAGCTTATG
>JBGZHY010000126.1:0-17902 GCA_041848045.1 Lachnospiraceae bacterium | reverse complement strand
TTAATCCTTGCCCTAACCGGTATTTCTGTCTTCCTGAACGGAAGCATCTTTGTCGAGTGTATCTTTACCGTCGTGCCGTTTATTTTGCTGCTTTCTGCCGGGAGGCTGAAAGACGCGCTTCGCTATGCGATTTTGTTTGTGGTATTACTTGCGGTGCAGCTCCTTCTGATAAGGCGCCTGTCGGTGACGGTCGGAGGCATCGTATATATGTTTGCTGTCTATATCAGAAAGCTGCTTCCCTGCTTTATGCTGGGAACTTATCTGATCGCTACGACTAAGGTCAGCAGCTTTCTGGCTGCGGTCAGTCGGCTTTGCCTGCCGAAAGGCTTCACTGTTGCTCTGTCCGTCACACTGCGCTACTTTCCTACCATGGGTGAAGAATGGAAATCCATAAAGGACGCCATGGCACTGCGGGGAATATCTGCTTCTGCAGGAGCGGTAATCCGTCATCCCTTAAAAACAATGGAATATATTTATGTGCCTATGTTGGTTTCCGCATCCCGGATTTCGGATGAGATATCTCAGGCGGCCATTACGAGGGGAATTGATCATGCAGGTAAGCGCAGCTGCCTGGAGGAAATCAGTTTTTCGGTCTGGGATGCCGTTACGGGACTGGTGTATGCGGGCATTGTCGTTTTAATGGTGTTGGCACCATCCATGGGGGTGAAATAATTTGATTCGATTTAACAATGTATCCTACTCTTACACAGCCGGACCGAAAGGTTCCCTGCGCGGTATTTCATTACATATCCGAAAGGGTGAGTGCGTCCTGCTTTGCGGAGCATCCGGCTGCGGAAAGACTACGATGACGCGTTTAATCAACGGACTGATACCACATTTCTTTTCAGGAGAACTTTCGGGAGAAGTAGAGCTTGGTGGCAGGAATCCTGCGTCTACGAACATGGCGATTTTATCTGATCTGGTGGGGACGGTATTTCAGAATCCGCGTACGCAGTTTTTTAACACGGACACAGACAGCGAGCTGGTATTTGGTCTGGAAAATCGTGCCGTTCCTCTTGAGGAGATGAAGCTGCGGCTGCAAAAGCTCACGCAGGATTTGCATCTGGAACATTTGCGCGGGCGTAGTATTTTTGCACTCTCCGGCGGAGAAAAACAGAAAATTGCGTTTTCATCCGTTTATGCATCTGACCCGGAGATTCTTGTTCTGGATGAGCCCTCTTCCAATCTGGATGCGGCGGCAATTCAGGAGCTTGCAGGCTTGATCTACCGGGCAAAGAGCGAGGGAAAAACCATTGTGATTGCGGAACATCGCCTTTGGTACCTGATGGGTTTGGCCGACCGTGTGATATTCATGCGGGACGGTATGCTGGAGAAAGAGATGGACATAAAAACCTTCCTTGCCCTGTCTGCAAAAGATCTTGATACAATGGGTCTGCGCTGCAGGAGCCTTAAAGAAGTCAAGTTAAAACAAACCGGCACAGCCTTATCGGAAAGATACCTGAACGTTGACCGACTCTTTGTCCGCCTTGAAAAACGGACGGTATTAAAAAATATCTCCTTCTTAGCTCGGGGCGGTGAGATTATTGCCATTACCGGTGCAAACGGTGCAGGAAAGACAACTTTGGCCCGCGTACTGTGTGGTCTTCAGAAGCCATTCTCCGGCAGTATATCCATAAACGGAAAGACTTTGTCCCCGGCAAAACGAAAGAAGTCCTCCTATATGGTTATGCAGGATGTGGGACATCAGCTGTTTACCGACAGTGTTATGGAGGAATGCCGCCTGGGCATACAGAAACCGGATGAGATGCAGATTGAAAGTGCCTTGGAGTTATTGGAACTGAAAGCGTATAAGGATAGACATCCGCTGTCCCTCTCCGGTGGACAGAAGCAACGGCTGGCTGTGGCAGTCAGCCTGATTTGCGGACGGGAACTGCTCATTTTTGACGAACCGACCAGCGGACTTGATCTTATCAGCATGAAAGAGGTCGGAGGCTTGGCGCAGGAGCTGTCAAGACGCGGAAAGATTCTTTTAATTATTACGCATGATATAGAGTTTATGAAAAATATTTGCTCCCGTATCCTGATTTTGTCTGAAGGGCAAATTGTTGCCGACCTGACGGGGGATGAGCGGGATAAGGCGGAGCAGCTTTTACGAGGAGAAGATTGATGAAGCAATCAGCGAAAGGAACAATGCACAGATTATTGGGGTTTGCAAGACCTTGCAAGAAACTTTTGGGCGTTTCCGTAGTGTTGGCGGTCTTAGGTTCTTTCTGCGGAATCATTCCCTATATTGCCGTATCGCAAATCATCACCTATCTTATTGACGGAGGGGTGAATTTCCGACAGATTATCATCTTTGCACTTGTCGCTCTTTTGGGCTATCTCAGCTCGCTTTGGCTTAATACGATTTCCACGATATGTTCTCACCGGGCGGCATTTACCGTACTGAAAAACATTCGGAAGGCCATTGCTGACAAACTGTCCCGTGTGCCTATGGGAATAATTTTAGACACTCCGTCCGGGAAATTTAAAACCATGCTGGTGGATACGGTAGAAAAGCTGGAATTGCCTTTGGCTCATATGGTGCCGGAGCTGACGGCGAATATTTTAATCCCCTTGCTCATGCTGGTATATTTGTTTTTGCTGGATTGGCGTATTGCCTTGATTTCTCTTGTTACCATTCCTATTGGGCTTTTTTGTTACATGGGAATGATGAGGGACTATGAAGCACGGTATGCCCGCGTCCTTAGCGCCAATAAAAATATGGATGCCGCTATGGTGGAATATATTGGCGGGATTCAGGTGATTAAGACCTTCCGGCAGGGGGAGGCATCCTACCGGAAATACACGGAGGCTGTCAAAGACAGTGAAAGAGCCAAGTCAGACTGGTTTCGTAAAACCAACGGCTTTTATGTGACAGGAATGGCGATTATGCCCACCTGTCTTCTGGGCGTTCTGCCGCTGGGCAGTCGGCTCTATATGAGCGGGCAAATCACAGCCGGCGCCCTGATTGCCTGCATAACGCTTGCGCTGGGGCTGGTAAAGCCATTGATTCAGGCCTTGCAGTATACGGACAGCTTGGCGATGGTGGATGCAAGCGTACAGGAAATCGGCAGGCTGCTGGAGTTGGAGGAAATGAATCGACCGAAAGAAAAGCTTCCCTTGCAAAGTCATGAGATTGCTTTTTTGCAGGTCAGCTTTCGCTATCATGAAAAAGAGGTGCTGCGGCAGCTGTCTTTTTCCTGTGTTGTCGGAGGAATGACCGCCATAGTGGGACCTTCCGGTTCCGGGAAATCCACGATTGCCCGTCTGATTGCCTCTTTCTGGGAAGCGAACGAGGGCTGCGTGACTCTGGGAGGCGTGGATGTGCGGAAGCTTCCTTTGCATCAAATCATGGAAACCGTATCTTATGTGTCGCAGGATAATTTTTTGTTCCATCGTTCCATTCGGGAGAATATACGACTGGGAAATCCTGAAGCGACGGATGCGGAGGTGGAGGAAGCTGCAAAAAAAGCGAGCTGTCATGATTTCATTTTGTCATTGCCGTATGGATACGACACGCTGGCAGGAGATGGAGGTAGCCATCTTTCCGGAGGTGAGCGCCAGCGGATTGCCATTGCCAGGGCAGTCTTGAAAAACAGCCCTGTGGTGCTGCTGGATGAAGCTACAGCCTTTGCCGACCCGGAAAACGAGGCGGCAATTCAGGCCTCTATTGCCGAACTTGTGGCGGGGAAAACCTTGATCGTCATTGCCCACAGACTGTCCACGATTATCGCTGCGGATAAAATTCTGGTAATCGACCGGGGAACGGTCGCGGCAGAGGGCAGGCATCGGGAGCTGCTGGAAAAAAGTCCTCTCTATCGGACGCTTTGGCGGGCGCATATAGGAGCGAAGGATCAGGGAGAGGAGGAAATGGTATGATTGCATTATTCAGACGGCTGCTAATCTTTTCGGGAGAACAAAAAGGGCGTTTGCTTCGTTCTTTTCTGTTCCACCTGCTGGGCTCGGTTTTTGAAATGCTTCCCATTATGGCGATTCTGACGGTTCTGAAGGGTATTTTGGCGGAACGAAGCGGAGGTGCAATGCCGGCTGATACGGTGTGGAAATCGCTTGTTATCATGCTGGTCAGTATTTTGGGCAGAATCGTATTTATCAACCTTTCTACCAAGGCCCGCACCTTCGGAAGCTTTGCTGTCTGTACGGAAAAGCGTCTGATGATTGGGGAGAAGCTGAAGAGTGCACCGATGGGGTACTTCAGTGAACATCGGCTTGGCGATATTACGGCGGCAGTTACAACAACGCTGGGAGATATCGAAACCAGTGCCGTTGCCATTATGGAATCTATTGCCGGAGGACTGATTCACGCCATGGTTATCACGCTGTGGCTTCTGTTTTACGAGTGGCGTATCGGACTTTTGTCCCTCGCAGGGCTGTTCGCGGCACTTCTGGTATATACAAGAATCCAGCGTGCAGGCAAAAAGTATTCTCCGCGTCGCCAGGCGGCACAGGCAGGTCTTGTCACGGCAGTGCTGGAATATATACAGGGCATGGGGGTCGTAAAAGCTTTTGGTCTGGGAGGCAATGCCGTAAAAGCTATGGACAAGGCGATAGAGGAAAGCGCCGCATCCAACATCATACTGGAAAGGATATTCTCCTCTATGGCGGCAGTTTATCAGACCGTGTTTAAGCTGGCGCGGGCGGCTGTTCTGGTTCTTGCCCCGTATCTGTTGATACTTGGTGAAATCAGTGCGGAAAAGTGCCTTTTGCTGCTGGTTTCCGGCTTTATGATCTATTCCGCGGTGGAAGTAGCCGGGAGTATGTCCTCCATTGCCCGTGTCATAGAGGTGTCCCTGGATCGAATGGAGGAAATTATGGAGATTCCCTCCCTGGACGAAAATGGGGAGGATCTGATTCCTGAACGGCATGATATAGAAATCCGGAATGTTTCATTCGGATACGGAGAAAAAACGGTGTTGCAGGATGTGAGCTTTGACCTTGCACAGGGCAGTACCTGCGCTATTGTAGGACCTTCCGGATCCGGCAAAACAACGCTTTGCAGCCTGATTGCAAGGTTTTGGGATGTGGACGGCGGACAAATCTTATTGGGGGGACATGATGTACGTGAATATACATCCGACAGCCTCTTACGGAATTTTTCTATCGTCTTTCAGAATGTTTATCTTTTTGAAGATTCGATAGAAAATAATATCCGTTTCGGAAGAGCCGACGCATCAAGGGAAGAGATTGTTGCCGCGGCAAAAAAAGCTTGCTGCCATGATTTTATTATGGCATTGCCGGACGGATATGCCACGAAAATAGGGGAAGGAGGCGCCGGTCTTTCCGGCGGGGAAAAGCAGAGGATTTCTATAGCGCGGGCAATTTTAAAGGACGCTCCGATTATCATTTTGGATGAGGCTACCGCCAGTGTTGATCCGGAAAATGAAATGGAGCTGCAAAATGCCATTCTTGAGCTGACACGAAATAAGACGATTCTGATGATTGCGCATCGTTTGTCCACGGTTCGGACGGCGGATCAGATTATTGTTCTGGACAAAGGCCGAATTGTCCAGCGCGGCACCCACAGAGAATTGCTCGCTCAGGACGGTCTGTATCAACGCTTTGTCAATGTCAGACAGCAGGCAATCGGCTGGCGCTTGGGAGAAAAAGAAAGATAGTCCGAGAACGAAGCGCAGCCGGCAGATTTATCCGCCGCATCCGTTTGGTGCAATAAAAAAACTGCGGGTGACAGGACTTGAACCTGCACGGTCGCCCACGAGAACCTAAATCTCGCGTGTCTGCCAATTCCACCACACCCGCAAAACAGCACAAAAGCTGAACAGACATTATGATACAATAAAAAACAGGCAGTGTCAATGCAGGAAAAGTATCTTGAAAAATACGATATTTTTGATATGATATAAGCATATTGAGAACGATTCTTAATATAGCTATAAAATTAACAATGCGGGAGGAGAACATGAAAGCTTTTGTGGGAAAAAGATTAGCGGCTTTGGCGGCAGCCTTGGTTTTGGCTTTAAGTGCCTGCACGGCACAAAGCCCTTCTGTGGAAACAAGCGGTGCAGAAAGTGCGCAGGCAGAAACAACGCAGGCAGAAACAACAGAGGCGGAAGCGGCAAGTACAGGGCCAGAAAGTACGGAGGCGGCACAGCTGCGGCTGGGAGCCTTGAAAGGGCCGACCGGGCTCGGTTTTTTAGGCTTGTTAAAAGAAGCCGAGGCGGGAAATACTGGAAACGGATATCACTTTACGCTGGCTGCCGGCGCCGATGAGCTGACGCCGAAGCTTTTGAGCGGAGAATTGGATATTATTGCGGCACCGATGAATGTCGGTTCCATACTGTCGGCGAAGTCTGAAGGAAAGGTGCGGATGCTGGCCATCAATACCTTAGGCGTGCTGTATATCGGTACAAAGGGCGAAAGCTTAACGGATATCCGGGATTTGAAGGGCAAGACCATTTACGCCAGCGGGAAAGGAGCGACGCCGGAATATGTGCTGCGTTATGTACTGGCACAGAACGGGCTGGATGCGGATAAGGATATTACCATAGAATGGAAGAGCGAGCCGACGGAAGTCGTTACTGCGGCGGCAAGCGCACAGACGGCTGTTGTGATGCTGCCTGAACCATTTATGACGGTAGCAGGAACGCAGATAGAGAGTCTGGAAAGGGCATTTGATCTTACGCAGGAATGGGACAAGGTAAGCGGCGGCAAGCAGCTTTTGACGGCAGGCCTGTTTGTCAGAGCCGATGTAATACAAAATCAGCCGGAAGCGGTGGCGGCCTTTATGGAAGAATATCAGGCGAGTACCGAGTGGGTCAATGCGAATGTGGAGGAAGCGGCGAAGCTTGCCGAAAGCTATGATATCGTTAAGGAGGCAGTGGCAGTCAAAGCCATTCCGAACTGCAACATCACTTACATCGCAGGGAAGGAAATGAAGGAACTGGCGGCGGCATACCTGGATGTGTTATATACATACAATCCGCAGTCCGTGGGAGGAAAGGTGCCGGATGACGCATTCTACTTCATTCCGCAATAAAGTCAGAAAGATAACGGCAGTGCTGCTTGCACTGCTGTTTTGGCAGGTACTTTCGTTTTACATCAACGAAAGCATGATTATGGCGGGCCCCCTGCGGGTTTTGGAACGGCTTGGAGAATTGCTGCGCAGTGCCGCTTTTTATCGTATCCTTTTGTATTCGACCTTGCGAACGGGGCTTGGTTTTGTTGCGGCGGTTTTCCTGGCGCTGATTCTGGCATTTGCCGCCTATCGATACGCCTGGCTGCGGGATATTTTGGCGCCCTATATTTTGGCGATGAAATCCATACCGGTAGCAAGCTTTGTGATTTTGGCATTGATTTTGGCGGGTTCCCGATACCTGGCGCTTTTCATCAGTTTCGTCATGGCTTTTCCGCTGTTGTATACCAGTGTGCTGACGGGGCTGCGGGCAACGCCGGAGCAGATGCTTGACATGGCAAAGGTTTATCGTATTCGGGGCCTTCGCCGTCTGCGCTATATCTATTTTCCGGTGCTTTTGCCCCATCTGTTGTCCGCCTTTACCGCCGCTTCGGGCATGGCCTGGAAAGCAAGCGTTGCGGCGGAGATGATCGGGCTGACCAAGTATTCCATCGGAGAAGCGTTGTATGAGGCGAAAATATACTTCGCTACGGAGGATCTGTTTGCCTGGACGCTGGTCATTATTTTGCTGAGTCTTTGTTTTGAAAAAATTTGCATATTCTTGCTGAAGGGGGTATATCGATATGCTTGTGGTTGAACACCTGCACAAGGCTTTCGGAGATATTGTCCTGTTTCAGGATTTTTCCTTTTCTTTGGAGGCGGGGGAAAGCATTTCTTTTATGGCTCCTTCCGGCAAGGGCAAAACCAGTTTGCTGCATATGATACTGGGACTGGAACAGGCGGATGCCGGCAGAATATGGACGGACAAAAAGACCTTCTCCGTGGTTTTTCAAGAGGACAGATTGGTAGAGGATGCAAGTGTCTATACCAATATTGCTCTGGTTAAGGCGAGGGCGGACAAGGGGAAAATAAAGGAAATTGCAGAGCATTTGGGACTTCGGGAGATGCTGTATAAAAGGGCGGCTTTATTAAGCGGCGGGCAAAAAAGAAGACTCAGCCTTGCCAGAGCCCTATATTATGATGGAGATATATTTGTGTTGGATGAAGCCCTTAAGGGTCTGGACAGGGAGATGAAAACAGGAGTCATCCCGTATATACGGGAATATATGCGGGGAAAGCACTGTCTTTTTGTCAGTCATGACGAAGAGGAATGCAGGCAAATGGGCTTTCCGGTTTTACACCTATAAAAGCGCAGGGATGAGGAGAGCCTCTTCTCTGCGTTTTTATAGTGTACCTTGCGGCGCACGTTCCTAAAGGGGTAAGTCCTTAGCTGATGGCAAGGGCACTCTTGCCGCTTGCAGGACAAATAATACTTTCCGGCGATATATTGACCGTTGCCCGTATATATTATAAAATACGCTTACGATTTATGCCCGAAGGGGGAGTCCGGACATTTCCGTGTTCTGTCTTTTACGGGAGAATATTTAAAGGAGATTGAACTTGCATAAAGTATACGAATTATACGCCCCTTGCCACTTTGGCATGGAAGCGGTGCTGAAAAGAGAAATAACGGACTTGGGCTATGAGGTAAGTCGTACCGAGGACGGCAGAGTATATTTTGAAGGAGATGCCGAAGCCATTGCCAGAGCCAATATTTGGCTGCGGACAACGGAGAGGGTGCTGATTTTGGCGGCGCAGTTTAAGGCAACAAGCTACGAGGAGCTTTTCCAGGGCATTAAAAAGGTGGAGTGGCAGGACTATCTTCCGGCGGATGCCAGGTTTTGGGTAAAGAAAGCCAATTCCATTAAAAGCAAGCTGTTCTCTCCTTCGGATATACAATCCGTTGTCAAGAAAGCCATGGTGGAGAAAATGAAGCTGGCTTACAAACGGGAGCACTTTGCGGAGGACGGGGCGGAGTACCCGCTGCGTGTCAGCATTCATAAGGATATGGTCAGCGTGGGGCTGGATACCAGCGGGGAGTCCCTGCATAAACGAGGCTATCGAAAGATGACGGCTAAGGCGCCCATTACAGAAACGCTGGCGGCGGCGCTGATTATGCTGACCCCGTGGAAAAGGGACAGAATTTTGGTGGATCCTTTCTGCGGCTCAGGCACCTTCCTGATTGAAGCAGCGATGATGGCGAGAAATATAGCTCCCGGAAAGAACCGAAGCTTTACCGCCATGCATTGGGCAAACCTTGTGCCGAAAAAAATATGGTATGAGGCCTTGGATGAAGCGGCGGAAGAGGAGTGTAAGGAAGAGCTTTCTTTACAGCTGCAAGGCTATGACATTGACCCGGAGGTGATTAAGGCGGCGAAGCAGAATGCCGCAGATGCCGGTGTGGCTCAGGACATTCATTTTCAAAAAAGAGGGGTTTCCGAGCTTTCCCATCCGAAAAAATACGGTTTTATCATCACCAATCCACCTTACGGGGAAAGGCTGGAAGACAAAAAGGCATTGCCGGATTTGTACAAAACCCTGGGAGAGCGTTTTCGCGCTTTGGATGCCTGGTCGATGTTTATGATTACGGCATTTGAAGATGCGCCGAAATATATCGGAAGGAAAGAGGACAAAAATCGAAAAATATACAACGGCATGATGAAAACCTATGTATATTCGTTCATCGGTGAAAAACCGCCTAAGAGGGATAAGGATGCGTAAGATTGTGGTTGCAAGCGGAAATGAGGATAAGCTGCGGGAGATTCGCCAGATTATGGCGGGGCTGGATTATGAAATTCGCTCCATGAAAGAGGAAGGAATCTGTCTTGCGGTGGAGGAAAGCGGCGAAACCTTTGAGGAGAATGCCCTTCTGAAAGCAAGGGCGCTTTGGGAAGTGCGGGGCGGCATCGTTATGGCGGATGATTCCGGTCTGGTGATTGATTATCTCAATGGGGAACCGGGTATCTATTCGGCAAGATATATGGGGGAGAATGCGAGCTATGTGGATAAAAACCGCAATCTGCTGGAGAGAATGCAGGGAGTGAGCGAAAAAGAGCGTGCAGCCCGTTTTGTGGCGGCTATTGTCTGCATTCTGGAGGATGGACGAGAGCTTGTGGTAAGGCAGACCATGGAGGGCAGAGTGGCATACGAGCCGGCGGGAGAAAACGGCTTCGGCTACGATCCTATTTTATATTTGCCGGAATACGGCTGTACCAGCGCGCAGCTGCGCGATGAAGAAAAAAATGCAATCAGCCATAGAGGAAAGGCCTTGCGGCTGATGAGGGAGAAGTTGGAAGATGAAGATATTGATTGTGAGTGATACACATAGGGATGAGCGAAATTTGGCGGATGTGCTTGATTTGGAGGCGCCGAATATGTTGATCCATTTGGGAGATTCCGAGGGGGGAGAACACAGAATAGAAGCTATGGCAAACTGTGATTGTGTTATGGTGCAGGGAAATAATGACTTCTTTTCTTATCTGCCGGATGAACGGGAGCTTAGGATCGGAAAGTACAGGGTACTGCTTACCCATGGACATATATACAGCGTTACTCTGGGGGTGGAACAGCTGCGTGCAGAGGCAAGGGCAAGGGACTTTCAAATTGCCATGTTCGGGCATACCCACAGACCTTATTATGAAAATAAAGAGGGCTTGATTCTGCTCAACCCCGGCAGCATTTCTTATCCCCGTCAGGAGGGGCGGGTACCCAGCTATGCGGTCATGCATATGGATGAAAGAACAGCCGGTATAGAAGTGGAGATCAAGTATGTGGAGCAGGAGGGAAATTAGGGATAAAGGAATTTGTATTTTTCTGCTGAATTTCTCGAAGAAAACTGTTGACAATTATCGGTGTATTGGTTATAATTTCTCTTGCGTCTGTGAGTTAGAAGCTCGCAGATGAAACGGGGTGTGGCTCAGTTTGGCTAGAGTACCTGGCTTGGGACCAGGGGGTCGCAGGTTCGAATCCTGTCACCCCGATTTATATTGCCCACTTTTAGGGAAGTATAAATTGGATAAGCATTTATCCCAGTATGGGGCTAGAGCTCTGTACGCATTTTGCAATGAGTCTGTAGCTCAGCCGGATAGAGCATCGGCCTTCTAAGCCGAGGGTCAGGGGTTCGAATCCCTTCAGGCTCATATTTTTGTATCATAAAATGCGGGTGTAGTTCAATGGTAGAACATCAGCCTTCCAAGCTGAATACGTGGGTTCGATTCCCATCACCCGCTTCAGCCGAAGGGTTGAATTTCATATGGTGGGTGTGGCGCAGTTGGTTAGCGCGCCAGATTGTGGCTCTGGAGGCCGTGGGTTCGAATCCCATCACCCACCCTTTTTATAATATTGGGCTATCGCCAAGCGGTAAGGCACAGGACTTTGACTCCTGCATTCGATGGTTCAAATCCATCTAGCCCAGTTGTGAGCGGAATGGCTTTAAACCTTGAAATGCAAGTGTTTAAAGTCGTTTTTTTATTTAATCGAAATAAAACGGAAAAATGGGGGAAAAGTGAAAAGTCGGGGATTTGCAGAAATTTTTGCGGCAGGCTTGCTGTGGGGAAGCATCGGAATTTTTGTCCGTTTGTTGGCGGAGGTCGGTTCGACGGCTCCTCTTAGTTCCTTTTTGCGAATGGCATTTGCCGGAGCTTTGATTTTTATTGTAGGTCTGTGGAAGGCGGGACCCAGGGCTTTCCGGATAGATGTTAAGAGTCTGGGGATATGCATACTGATGGGTTTGCTCTGCCAGGGTATCTACAACGTACTGTATGCTTTTGCCATTGCCCGTACGGGGGTAGGAACTGCGGCGGTGCTGTTGAATACCGCGCCGGTATTCACCGCTCTTGCATCACATCTGTATTGGAAAGAAGAGATGGGCATAAGGAAGAAAGCGGCGTTGTGTTTGAATATAGCGGCCTGTATCATGGCGGCAGGCGGAGGCGGATTTGACTTTCGCCCCGGGGCATGGCAGGGCCTGTTATGCGGTGTTGCGGCGGGATTTTGCTATGGAATGACGCCGATTGTCGGGAAGCTGGCGAGCGAGAGGGTGAATCCTTATATATGCAGCGCATACAGTTATATCTTTGCCGCAGTGCCTCTTTGGGTGTGGTGTTGGGGAACGGGAGGCTTTGAAAAGCTGCAAATATCCGTATTGAAAATAGGATTTTTTTACGGTCTGATTCCCACGGCTCTTGCGTATATCCTTTATTATCGCGGCTTGCAGAAGATAAAAGAAAGCAGCAAGGTGCCTGTTATTGCTTCAGTAGAGGTTTTGGCAGCAACATTTTTCGGCTTTTTGGTATTTCGGGAAAAAATCAGTCCGGTACAGATTTCGGGATTGGTTCTGCTGGTGCTTTCTATTGTATGGATGAACAGCGGACGAAAGGAGAGGGCATAAAAAAGCCTCCCAAAGGAGGCCGGGAAAATGCTGATGTAAGCAGCGCTTTTTTAGGTGGATTTGGTAGCGACCAGCAGCAAGGATACGCCCATCGGTAAATTCCTTCTGTGTAAAATGCGGCGCTCCATGCTGAACAGCTTAAACAGAAGCTTGTCGATAAGCGGATTCCGGGAGGCTTCCAAATCAGTGCTTCGGGTTTCGCATAATCTGGACAAAAGTCTGTACAGCACAATCGGCGGGAATAAAATGCTGTTAAAATAGCTGAGCCTCTTAATATGAAAGCCCGCCCTCTTAACCTTTTCCAGCAGTTCCTTTTTGCCGTAACGCCTGAAGTGCAGGTTGTCCTCGTCGTGTTTGCTCCATAAAAACATATGCGCCGGTACGGTAAGCACCATACAGCCATCGGGCTTGAGCATGGTATATAGCTGTGCCAGAGCAGCCTCGTCATCTTCGATGTGCTCCAATACGTCCAGGCAGGTAATCAGGGAAAAGTCTTCCTGCGGAAAAGGACGAAGCCGTGGGAAATCGCAATATTCAATCCGTACATCTTTGTGCCTTTTGAGAATATGTGTAACGATATCCGTATTTTCCACAGCGAAAACAGAGCCGTATTTTCGGAGTGCCTTTAAGAGGAAGCCGCAACCGCAGCCCACATCAATGACCTTCGCCTCTCTGTCGGGGCGATAAAAGCGTTCTATTTGATCCAAAACAATATATTTTCTGACCTTATACCACCAATGGCTTTTTTGTGCCCGGTAAATGGCACGGTACATTTGTTCTTTCATAAACTTAAATCCTTTCCTTGCGGTGCCAAACGCTTACATTCCGCAAGCCCGGCTTCCGAATCGGAAGTCGGAGCTTTATGCTGCAAGCTTTCATCCCAAATATAACGCGGGCGCTTTTTGACTTCGATATATATTTTTCCGATATACTCGCCGATAACGCCAAGCCCCAACAGAATCAAACCGCCTATGCCCCAGACGGAAGCCATGACACTGGACCATCCGATGATGGTGGAGCCTCTGAAAAACTCTACAACGGACCAGGTCAGCATTCCCAAACTGAACAAAAAGATGCCGATGCCGAGAAAGGTCAGCATACGGATGGGTTTGATGCTTAAAGAGGTGATTCCTTCAACGGCAAGAGCCAGCATCTTGGGCAGGGGATATTTGGTTTCTCCTGCGGTACGGGCCTTTCTTTCGTAGTATACGCAGGCGCTTTGATAGCCGATCATCGGGATAATGCCGCGTAAGAAAAGATTACGCTCCTCAAATTGGGAAAGGGCGAGCAGAGCCTGTCTGCTCATCAAGCGAAAATCCGCGTGATTGTAGATGGTATTCAAGCCCAGAAAAGACAGCAGGCGATAAAAGCCCTGAGCGCTGCTGCGCTTAAAAAAGGAATCCTTATCCCGGTTGCTGCGGACGCCGTACACGATATGGCATCCTTCTTTGTACATGCGCAGCATCTCATCAAATACAGCGATATCATCCTGTAAATCGGCATCAATGGAAATGCAGACGTCACATAAAGAGATTGCTTTCATCAATCCGGCAAGCAGAGCGCTTTGGTGCCCCACATTCCTGCTTAGGCTGAGTCCCTCCACATAAGGGCTGTTCTTGTGCAGAGTCTTGATTTTTGCCCAGGTGTCATCCTTGGAACCGTCATTGATAAACAAGATTTTGCTGTTCGGTGAAATACAGTCCTTTTTCACCAGAGAATCCAGTTTGGCAATCAATTCCTTTGCCGTATTTTCGATGACTTCCGTTTCGTTGTAACAAGGAACCAGAATGTATAATATATCTTCCATATCTCCTCCCTTCCTTATCATGGGACTTGGAATAAAGCGACCTTATCATTTTCAAACAAGAGAGGAAAGCCTTCTCTTTTCATATCATCCGCCAATTCGATGTTGACGCTCTCTTCCAGGTCAAGCAGAGCATATTCAAAGCGATATTTTTCTTTCAATGCCATCCAGGCTTCGTACCTTGTTCGCTCGCTTGTGTTCAGCGCGTCGATGAGATCCTGTAAAGAATTGTTGTTTGAAAAAAATTCCATATAAGGGTCGCAGCGGGCGTCAATAAAGGTTTTGACGTCATTGAGAATCAAATAGCCGCCGATATTATAAGTGTGGTACATTCTGCCTTGTATCATATTGCTCTGCAAATATTGAACGGCTTCGTGATAAGGGGCTTTTTCCTCATTTACATAAGATACATAACCCTGCCCCTTTGCGGCAATCGGAACAAAATGGAACAGGAGAAAAAACAGTACCAGAGTAGATAAAATTGGCGGAATCAGCGGCGGTATACGATTGTACTGCAATATTTTCGGGAATATATTCTCTAACAGTTCCTCTATATAAGGATAGGCAAAAAGAAGAACCAGGCAAAGCGCAGGATGCATCAGGCGCTGGACCTCCAGACCTTTGCACAAAAAGGCAAAAATCATGATATATTGCCGCATGGCTTTTTGCTCCAGTCCTCGAAAGTTGCGGGAGGCACCCAAAGCCAAGACCAAAATAAACAGCACAACGGCAAAGAAGACACTGACCTTCAAACTTTGCCATTCCGAAATATGTTTGGAAATGGAAGCTGACAGCTGGTAAGCGTACTTATAGATGAAAATTCCGTAAGGATTGATCAGGCTGCCCAGAAATCCGGAAACAAAAAGAAGAGCCTGCTCCTTTGCATAAGGGAGAATATCTTTCGGCGATTTTTTCAGCAGGCAAACAAGGATATCGGAAAGAAGGCATAAAAGCGGCAAAATAACCAGTGCGGCAATGCTGCCTCCATGAATATTGACAGCCAAAATACAGAGCGCAAAAAAGTACAAATATCGCCTCTTATCTTCGCTCAGCATCAAAATGGCGGCAAGCTGCAGGAAAATCACACTAAATTCACCGGGTCTTGCACAAAAAGAGCTTGGCATACAGACAAGCACAAGAGTCAGAAAGAGTGTAAAAAGCAGATGATTTTGGATTTTATCTTTTTGATAAAAATAAGCAATACATAAAGGTATGGCGAACAGAGGAAGCAAAATAAATTTGGCGGCAAAAATGCCTGCTTGGGAATACAGCAGATACAACAATACGTCGTACAGCCACTCGTGAGCCATCCAGTTGAGCCCGCTTTGCCAGCTGAATATATCGGTATGGGGTATATGCATGTTGCGTATAATAAACTCGCCGGACTTGTAGTGCCACATGACGTCCGAATCCGGAAAAAATCCTCGAACACTCCACCAAACAGAAATAAAAGAAATGAAAGAGAGAACCCAGAAGGCTTCTCGGTTTTTTTTGAAAAAATTCATCATTATCTTGTTACACTCCATATCATCAATCGTTCTCTGTTGATATTCTAACAGAATATTGAGAAAAATGCATCTTAATTTAATGGGTTTTTACATGTATACAAACCGGGAATCGGATTTTGTGCATTTTTCAGGTATGTACAGAAAAACGAAAGGAACTCTAAAATGTAGGCTGAAAACCTTACAAATTTACCAAGAAAAATCTGTACAAGATTACAAATTGACATCAATGTAATAGGATATTAGAATAAGAGCATATAAAGTTGGTGCGAACTTCATATAATATATTTATCAAGTCATTCTATTGCTCTTATCGCAAATCAAAATGGGAACGGGAAATACAGCATTTTCAAAATGCCTTTGATGTGCAATACAACAGAATATCCCTTTTCAAGCCCGAAGCAATCGGGTTTATTGCTTATAGCGTGATTGCAAAGAAGTAGAGTCTTGGTGCACAGATTAAGGGGGGAGAAAGATGTATGATACTTTTATTTTGGGACAGCCTTCAAAGGACATCAATATCGACTGGGAAGGGAATACCATTTACGAAACAGGAGGAGCGGTCATATATTCCGGTTTTGCGGCTTCCGCACTGGGGCATAAAACGGCGGTGTTGCCGAAGGGGAATCTGAAGGCCGAGGAAATGAAAGGGCTTTTTGCCGGGGCTGAAAATGTGGATGTCTATCCTTTATATGGTGAAAGCGGGACGTCCATTCGGAATGAATACCACAGCAGCGATAAGGAAAGAAGAAGCTCTGTAGCCATCAGTCGAATTGCAGCGTATCAAATCAGCGAGATTCCGAACCTTGACGCACATATCTGGCATATTGCCGGTCTGATGCGGGGAGATTTGGGGGATGAATTACTGGAATATGCACACAGCAAGGCGAGGCTGGCCTTGGATGTACAAGGCGTTTTACGTTGTGCCGAAGGAAGTGCAATGCTGTATAAAGACTGGGAGGACAAGCGGCGCTATTTGCCGATGATTGATTTTTTGAAAACGGATGCGGCAGAGGCAAGTGTATTAACGGGGACGGAAAACAGGCGGGAAGCGGCGGAGATTTTGGCGGACTGGGGCGCTAAGGAAATTATGATTACGCACAATACCGAGGTATTGGTATACAGCGAGGGCAAAATCCATACCTGTCCCTTGAAGCCGCGTAATTTGTCGGGAAGAAGCGGGAGAGGGGATACCTGCTTCAGTGCCTATATTGCCGAACGTATTTATTGCAGTGTTGAAGAGGCTCTGCTGACGGCGGCGGCAACCGTCAGCCTGAAAATGGAGAAACCGGGACCCTTTACCGGAAATCGCGCGGAAGTTGAGGCATATATTTGTGCTTTCTATCGTTGAGAGGAGGGAAAGAGATGGAGTGGCTTCAATATATCCGGGAGTTGAATGTGTTGTCCATTATTCTGCGGATTCTGCTGGCAATGCTTTTGGGGGGGATCCTCGGCATTGAGCGGGGAATTAAGAAACGACCTGCCGGTTTTCGGACCTATATGCTGGTCTGCTTAAGCGCCACCCTGGTTATGTTGACCAATCAATATGCCATCAAGGTTTACGGTGCCGGCGATCCGGTGCGCATGGGCTCGCAGGTTATCAGCGGTATTGGTTTTTTGGGCGCCGGCACGATTATTTTTACCGGAAGAAATCAGGTCAGGGGCATTACCACGGCAGCGGGATTATGGGCTGCCGCCTGCGGCGGGCTTGCCATAGGCGTAGGTTTTTATGAAGGTGCGATTATAGGCGGCATTGCCATTTTTATGATTATGTCCCTGATGCACTATATGGATGAGTATATACATAAATATTCCAATGTTATGGAAATTTATGCGGAGTTTGATGAAAAGCACCAATTTAGTGAATTTTTGGCGTATTTAAAGAGAGAAAATTTTGACGTATCGGATGTGCAGATCAGTAAAAACCGTTTTGCCACGGAAAGTCTGTGTGCTCTCCTGACGGTACACAGCAATGTGAAACGCTCGCATGCCGAAATGATGGAAATTTTTACGAAAGGACCGTTGGCGGGGCATATAGAAAAGGTGCTGTAAAACGGATGGAAACGGGGGTGAGGGTTTGAAGCTGCATTTTGTAAATGTAGGCTACGGTGACGCTTTTTTGTTGGAGAATGGGGGAGAGAACTGCCTGATTGATACGGGAAGCGGTCTGTCGCAGGAATATGAGGGATTTCCGGAGAGAATCAGAATAGAAG
>JBGZHY010000125.1:0-10790 GCA_041848045.1 Lachnospiraceae bacterium | reverse complement strand
TTATTTCCTTTGTCAACTATGCAGAGGGTATTTATGTAGGCTATAAATTCTATGAAACTGCTGCGGATGAAGGCTTCTTAAAATATGAGGAGCATGTGCAATATCCTTTCGGTTACGGTCTTTCTTATACGAGCTTTGACAAAAAAATAGAAAACTTTAAGGATAGCGGTGAGTCGCTCAGCTTTGATGTGCTTGTCAGCAATACCGGAAAGCTTGCGGGCAAAGATGTGGTGGAGCTGTACTACACACCGCCGTATACCAATGGAGGTATTGAAAAGGCAAGCGTCAACCTCATCGAATTTGCCAAAACGGATGAGCTGGCGCCGGGTGCAAGCCAAACCCTGCATTTTGACATTCCGAAGGAGGATATGGCTTCCTATGATGCGGAAGGCAAAAAGATAGCAGGCGGCGCTTATATTTTGGAAGCGGGAGAATATACCCTTTCTCTGCGTTCCGACTCTCATACCGTTTTGGATACGGAAAGCTTTCAGGTGGCAGAGGACATTGATTACAGCAAAAATGCCCGCAGTACGGATAAGATTGCGGCGATAAATCAGTTTGAAGATTATGCGAGGGGAAGCTTTACTCTTTTATCCCGTGCGGATAAGTTTGCCAATTACGAAGAAGCAACGGCAAAGCCTGCCGACAGCGCTTATGTGATGGACGAAGCCACGAAGACGGCGGTCAGACAGCAAAGCGTACTGGATTATGACTCCACAAAATATGATAATCCGGCGGATACCATGCCGGAGCAGGGGAAAGCAAAGACCTTGAGCCTGTATGATCTGGTAGGAGCGGAGTACGAAGATGAGCGCTGGGAAAGCCTGATCAGCCAAATGAGTATTGAGGAAATGATACAGCTTATCAATGTAGGCGGATGGCAGACTGCGGAAATCAAATCCATCGGCAAGGTGGCAACGGTGGATGCGGACGGACCTGCGGGACTGAACAATTTCATCACCAAGGTATACGGCACCTCCTATCCTGCCGAAATATTGATGGCACAAACCTGGAATACCGATTTGTTGGCAGAGGTCGGCGCAGGTATTACAGCGGAATTTGCAGATGTAAAATACTACGGCTGGTATGCTCCGGGCGCCAATACCCATCGCTCCGCTTTTGCGGGAAGAAATTTTGAATATTTCTCTGAAGACGGCGTTTTGGCAGGAAAGCTGGCAGCGGCGGAAATGAACGGTTCCGTTCCGAACAAGGTATATGCCTACTTAAAGCATTTTGCCTTGAACGATCAGGAAACCAACCGCAATGCCTTCCTCCTGACCTATACCTCCGAACAGGCACTGCGGGAAATCTATTTGAAACCTTTTGAACTTGCGGTGAAAAATTATAAAGGAAAGGGACAGGCGATGATGTCCGCTTTCAATTTCATCGGAACGGTTCCCGCTTCTGCCAACGGAGATTTATTGCAGGATGTACTGCGGAACGAGTGGGGATTTAAGGGAATGGTTATTACGGACTATGACGGCTCCTACGGTTATATGATCAGCGATAAATCCATCCGCAACGGCAACGACCTGATGCTGGGCTTTGCCATGGCGGAATCCGATAAGTTCACCAATTTAAGCGCCAGCGTGGTCAAGGCCATGCGCACCGCCTGCAAGAATATTTTGTACACCGTGGTTAATTCCGGCGCTTATGCAGACGGAGATCCGAGCGGCAAAATGGACAATATGACAAAAATATACTTAATCGTCAATATTGTGCTGATTTTGTGCCTGCTTGCCCTGGAAGTGCTGCTGCTGAAAAAGTACCTTAAACATACAAAGAAGCCGGTACTTGTAAAGGAAACGCCGAAACAACAAAATAAGAACTAAAGGTCAAAACCGCAGTCACCTGCCGTAAGCCGGGGCTGCGGTTTTAAACCTGCTTTTCCATCTTTTCTTTTTGGTATATAATGGGAGAAAATACCAAAGGGAAGGTGTGCAATGAAGGAGAATGTAAGCAGGGACATACAGGTCAGTATCTGCTGTCTGGTATACAACCATAAATCCTATATCCGTAAGGCCTTGGACAGCTTTTTGATGCAAAGGACAAGCTTTGCCTATGAGATTTTAATCAATGATGATGCCAGCACGGACGGGAGCACCGAAATCATCAGGGAGTATGAAGAGCGTTATCCGGATATCATAAAGCCCTTGTACCATCAGGAAAACCAGTACCAAAAGGGTGTGACCAATCCCAGCGGAACCTATAATTTTCCAAGGGCGAAGGGCAAATACATCGCCCTGTGTGAGGGAGATGATTACTGGACGGATGCCGGTAAGCTGCAAAAACAGTTCGAGTATATGCAGGCACACAAGGACTGCAGCCTTTGCCTCCACAGCGCCGGGACGGAAAGTCTGGACGGCTCTTTTGTTGCCGGCATGGTAAGACCTTACCGAAAGAGCCGGGACATCAGCAGTGAGGAAATCATCAATAAAAGTGCCGCCTACCCTACGGCCTCTCTGTTTTTTCCCACAGACCTTGTCAGGGAGCTGCCGGATTTTTATTTTCGCTGCCCCGTCGGGGATATCCCCTTGCAGCTTATTCTGGCCAATCACGGTTATGCCCGTTATATGGATGAGCCCATGTCCGTCTACCGTATCGGGGATCCGGGCTCCTGGTCCGTATTGGAAAAGCAGGGGGATTATATCTATAAGCAGGAAAGGTACTTCATCAGTATGCAGAATATGTATCTGCGCTTTGATGAATATTCCGAATATCGCTTTACACAGGTGGTGGCGCAAGCCATTCACCGGATACGTTTTTTGACCTATGTCAATACCAAAAAATACAGTGAAATTTTTAGTAAGGAATATAAGGTCTATTATCGGGAACTGGATTTTCGTACCCGCTTTTTCACCAGATTGGAGGCCTGTTGTCCCACGATTTATGCGGGGCTTCGGAAGATGGGAGGATTATGTCGAAGGAAAAATGGACAGAGTGGATAAAGGGAATGGATCTGTCCCCGCGCATTGAATATCTTATGGACTACGGCAAAAATTCCCTGTATACCCTGCGGGAAGATAAGCTGCCCTATTCTTACGGGGGGAATAAGCTGCGCATGAGTCTGGCAATTTTGCAGGATTTTTATGCGGGAGGCTATGATTGTCTGATAGGCTACGGCTCTCTGGATTCCAATTTTAATCGTATTATAGCCGATTTGGCGAAGGACTTTCGGATAGATTTGTATCTCATCACTTCCTTTACGGAAGAGGAATACGCCGCTGCTTTGCTGCCCGGCAGAAGAAAACACAAAAATGAGGCTCTTGCGGATGCGGCAGGAGGAAAGCGGATATTTTGCCTTAAGCAGGAGGTGAAGCAGAGGGTGGAAGAGCTGTTGACAGATTTGCGCAGGGCGGGGAAAAAGCCCTATTATGTATATGGGGACAGCAGCGGCAAGGGCAACCATAGCTTGCTAAGAGGTGTTTATGCCGCCGTTTATGGCGAGATTAAAAAGCGGGATGATTTCGACTGCATTTGTCTGTGCTACGGGACGGGCTTGAGTTTTGAGGGGCTTGCGGCAGGAAAAGACGCCTTGCATGCCCGTACCTCTTTGGTGGGCATATCCATTGCCAGAGAAATCACCTTAAAAGACGAAGAAAAGCAAAATTTCATTTTACCGGATTATATCGAAGAAGCCGCTGCCGCTCAGGAGGCATTGATTGCGGAGATGGCGGAGAAATATGATTTTTTCCTGGATCCGATTTATACCGGCAGGGCATTTTACGGATTGCTCAGGGAGATGGATAAGGGGCGGATAAAGGGCAAGGTTTTATTCGTGCATACCGGCGGATATCCTATACATGAAGAGTTTATGGAAAGACGGATGAAGAGGAGCTGAGCCTGTTGTTGTTAAATATAACCAACGGTTGCGATGTTTTCCCCGGATAAAAAGTGCCAAAACTGTATATAACTAACAAAGATTGAAAGAGATTTTTTAGAAATTGAAATTCCTTGTGCGATATGCATAAAATAAAGGGATAAATCACAAGAAAAAGCTTGGATAAGTAGAAAAGCACATATAACAAACGTTTGACATATTTTGGAAAAATTGCTATAGTTAGCAGGACTGGAAATGAACGAGATGAGTAAGACCGGAAATGTAAATCAAATACAGGAGGATATCATGAAAAAAACAATGGTAAAAATGACAGCAGGCCTGATGGCGGCAGTAATGGCAGGAAGCCTTTTGGCTGCTTGTGCATCCGGAACACAGGAGAGCACGGGCGCACAGACGACGGCAGGCAGCGCTGAGCAGACAAGCGCAGTCGTGCAGACGACGGCGGGCAGCACAGGTGTGACGATTTCTATGTTGAATACGAAGGGCGAGATTCAGACCGCTTTGGAAGACCTGGCTCTTGTATTTGAAAGTGAAACCGGTATCAAACTGGAAGTTATTGCGGCAGGTACAGGCGAGAGTCCTTATACCAGAATCACTTCTATGTATAATTCGGGAACCGCTCCTACTATGGCTATTCTGGATACGACGGACATTGTTGCCCTGGCAAATGAGTATGCCCTGGATTTAAGCGACAGCAAATGGATAGCGGAAGCCGGGGACAGCGTAACCAAAATTGACGGAAAGGTATACAGCTTCCCGTTTGCCGTAGAGGGAAGAGGCATCATTTACAACAAGAAAGCCATTGAAGACAAGCTGGGCAAAGAATTTGATCCAAATTCCATCAATTCTCTGGATTCCTTTAAGGCTATTTTGGAGGAGCTCAGAGCGGCAGGTATGGAAAATCCTTTCGTGCTTTCCAAAGAGGACTGGTCCCTCGGAGCACACCAGCTGGGTTACGTGTATGATACCTATGACGGAACCACCGCAGGTTCCGCAAAGCTGATTGCCGGTTTAAAAGACGGCTCCATCAAGATGGAGGATGTACAGGGCTTCAATGATTTTGTAGACACCCTGGATGTTATGCTGGAGTACAATGTGAATAAGGCAGATCCGCTGGGTGCAATTTATGAGCAGGATCCGATCTTCCTTGTGGACGGTGAGTCGGCATTCTGGGCAAACGGAAGCTGGGCATGGCCGAACCTTGCGGACGCAGGTGCGGAGGTTACGGATGAGTATGGATTTATTCCGTTTGTACTGGGTAATGATACAAGCAGCGTTGCCAACAGCGGTATGCAGGCATCTCCTTCCAAGCAGTTGATGGTGGACAAGGTGCAGGCAAGTCCGGAGCAGCAGGCTGCGGCGCAGACCTTCATCGACTGGTTGGTATTTGAAGAGTCCGGACAGAAAGGTCTGGTAGAGGGTTGTGCCATCATTCCGGCATGCAAAAACAATGCATTTGTTCCGGTTGATCCGCTGGGTCAGGATATCGTGAAAAAGACTGCAGAGGGTAAGGTATATACATCTTCCTTTGTGGCACCGGGAGATGCTTGGTCCGTATGCGGCGCTCTGGTACAGAAGTATGTGGCAGGCGAGTCAACAAGAGCGGAATTGGCTGAAGGTCTGAATGCGTACTGGACGGCGCAAGAATAGTATTTGCTCATCATCAGGTGTAATTCATACAGGGACTGTTGCAGGATTTAAAGGAATCATCGACTTGCAGCAGTCCCTTTGCAAATCAATGGGTGGAAGAAAGGTGGTTTGATAATGGATACAATGGGACGCAACATGAGGGACAAAATCAAGAATTTTTCCGTCTTTGCCTTGCCGGGAATTTTTGTTTTTGTTTGCGTGGTCATCATTCCGTTTCTATACGGACTGTATTTGACGTTTACCAACTGGAACGGTGTCAGTGCGGTGAAAGATTTTGTGGGCTTTGATAACTATGGAGCCATGCTGGCGGATAAAGAATTTTGGACTTCCATGGGACTGACTTTAAAATATGTGTTCTTTTCCGTGATTTTGGTCAATGCCATCGGCTTTTTGTTTGCCTATCTTCTGACCAGTAACGTCAAGGGACAGAATTTTTTCAGAGCGGGATTTTTTACGCCCAATCTGATTGGCGGCGTGGTACTGGGCTTTATCTGGCAGTTCGTATTTTCAAGAGTATTGGTTAATCTCGGAAAGGATTTGGGGCTGGCGATTTTTTCCACTTCCTGGCTGTCCGATCCGGACAAGGCCTTTTGGACCTTGGTTATCGTGACGGTCTGGCAGATTTCCGGCTATATGATGCTGATTTATGTGGCGGGCTTTACGGGAATCTCCACGGATGTACTGGAAGCAGCCAGCATTGACGGCGCGACGGGAATGAACAAAATCAAAAGCATTATTCTGCCTTTGATGGTTCCTTCCTTTGTAATCTGTTTGTTTTTGACCCTGTCCAGAGCCTTTATGGTTTATGACATCAATCTGACCCTGACGGGCGGAGAGCCTTACGGTTCCACGAAACTGGTGGCTATGCATGTATACCAGGCGGCCTTTACCTCCAGGAAATACGGAATGGGGCAGGCGGAAGCGGTATTTTTGTTTATTGTGGTGGCAATCATTTCCGGATTGCAGGTTTATTGGGGTAAGAAGAGGGAGGTAGCGGCATGATGCAGTCACAGACCAAAGCGGCAAAAGTCGGAGGAAGCAGAAAAATTACTCTTGATATTCTTACCCTCATCGGCTTGCTGCTGGCAACGTTTTTTTATCTGATTCCCTTTGTCATGGTGATTTTAAATTCCTTTAAGGCAAAGCGGGATATCATCAAAAATCCTTTTTCTCTGTTTGCTGAAAAAGGTCTGAGCTTTGATAACTATATTACCGCATTTACCAAGATGGAATATCCGAAGGCCTTCGGAAACTCCCTGTTCATCACGGGAATTTCCACGATTTGCGTAATTTTCCTGGCGGCAATGTGTGCATATTATATCGTAAGAGCCAATAATCTGGTGAGCAAGCTGATTTTTTCTTTGATGGTGGCATCGATGATTATTCCTTTCCAGGCTCTGATGATTCCGCTGGTATCCATTTACGGTTCCGGTTTGAATATGCTGAATAATCGTTTTTCCCTGATTTTTATGCATGTGGGCTTTTCCATGAGCATGTCGGTGTTTATGTATGCAGGTTTCATCAAGAGCGGCATACCGATTTCTTTGGAGGAGGCGGCTTATATCGACGGCTGCGGCAAGTTCCAGACCTTCCGCATCGTGGTGTTCCCGCTGTTGAAACCGATTACCTCTACCCTGGTCATTTTGAATGCAATGGCCTTTTGGAATGATTATCTGCTGCCGAGCCTGGTACTCGGAAAGAAAGAGCTCTTTACCCTGCCTTTATCGACCTATTCCTTTTACGGAACCTACAGTTCGGATTTCGGAACCATTATGGCAGGGCTGGTGCTGACTTTGGCGCCTATTCTGATTTTATACATCTTCCTGCAGAAGCAGATTATCAACGGCGTTGTGGCGGGAGCCGTGAAGTCTTAAGAAAGCTATGGCTAATGCCGGCAAAAAAGATTATAATGAAAAGGAAAGACGGCTATGAAATGGGCAATTACGGCAGAGGAGCAATTCCTTGCCATTCCGGTATACACGGCAGACATCAGGAGAGAGGATCTGCATAAGCTGCATATATCAGCCGGCGATCAGCTGATTTATGAGTTTGATGTACCAAAGAGCAGGGAAGGAGAGCCGGACTATTACGCTTACCTGCCGATAGGAGCATATGCCGGAGAAAGGCTATGTATCGAAGTGGATTTGGAGGAAGGCTATTTTTCACGGATTCACCAGAGCCACCGGGAGTTGCTGCCGGAAGAAGAAAGAGCCAAATTGCATTATACGGCTCCCTACGGCTGGATCAATGATCCCAACGGCATGGTATACCACGAGGGGGTGTACCATCTGTACTATCAGCACAATCCCATGAATACGGAGTGGGCCAATATGAGCTGGGGGCATTGCATCAGCAGGGATTTGCTGCATTTTACCTATGTTTCGGATGTGATGTTTCCGGATGCCCGCGGAACGATTTATTCCGGCTGCGGGCTTATAAACGAACGGGGGTGCTTCGGGTTGCCGAAGGAAGCCTTGCTGTTTTTCTACACAGCGGCGGGTTCCTGTAATGCATGGAGCGAAGGCGTGGACTTTACCCAAAGAATGGCATATTCTTTGGACGGGGGGAAAAGCCTGGTGAAATACGAGGATTTCAGTCTTCCTTGCATAGAAGGAGGCAACAGAGATCCGAAGATATTCTGGCATGAGGAGAGTCAGGCGTATATTATGGTGCTGTACCTGGCTGAAAATCGTTTTGTCATCCTTCGTTCGACAAATTTGGAGCAGTGGAAGGAAAGCGACAGATTTTCGTATCCGCCTATGTGGGAATGTCCCGATTTGTTTTTGCTCTCCTCTGAGGAGGGTGAAAAAAAATGGGCATTGATGAGTGCGGACGGATTTTATTATATCGGCAGCTTTGACGGCTACCGGTTTCAGAGAGAATCTGAAATGATGAATTTATACAAGAATACTTTGCCTTATGCGGCACAAAGCTTTTCCCACACGGGAGATCGGGTCATCAGTATAGCCTGGTTAAGAAGCGCCGATAAGGGCAAGAAGTATTCCGGTATGATGAGCATTGCCAGGGAATTTACCCTGGGAAAGGATGCAGGGGGATATTACATTCACCAAAGTTTTGTAAGGGAAGCCCGGGACTATGTCCTGCGGGAAAATGGCAGCTGTGTTATTGAAGATGAGGGGATTATCGAACGTATCAGTGCAGACGGAAGAATGTATGAGGTGATTTTGTCCTGATAAAACAGGTGCACGGAGATTTCTCCCGGGTTTTCCATTTTTACGAAGCTTTTTACCCGAAAAGGCGCGGGTGAACAAAGAGGGTGACAGACAAAAGGGAAATAAGGAGAGATGAAAATGGCGACGATTAAGGATGTGGCAAGAGAAGCCGGACTGACGGTCGGGACGGTTTCCCGGGTCTTAAATAATAGGGGGTACATCAGCGAAAAAACAAGGCAGGATGTTTATCGGGTGATGAAGGAGCTGAACTATCGACCGAACGAGGTGGCGCGCTCTTTGACCAGACAGCGAACGAACACCATAGGCGTTATCGTGCCCAACATTATACATCCTTATTTTGCCAAGATGATTCATCACTTGGAAGAAGAAGCAAGGGAACATAATCTTAAGATTTTGCTGTATAATTCACACGGCAGTCAGAGGGCGGAAAAAAAATATCTGGAAATGTGCAAAAGTAACCAGGTTTCCGGTATTGTGCTCTTTAGTGCTGAGGTGGACGAAAAAATATTTTCTTCGCTGAATATACCGATTGTAACCATAGAGCGTTATGTGGAGCACAGTACGGCTTCCGTGGTGTGCGACAATATGAAAGGCGGTATGCTTGCCGCCGCCCATTTAATTGAGAGGGGCTGCGAAAATTTGCTTTTGCTTGGAGGCGTGGGACGAAACGGGATGCCTGCGGATTACCGGGAGAGGGGATTTTTGCAGATTTGTCAGGAAAATGCCGTAGAAGCCAAGGTATATCGATCCAACTTAAATGAGGCGGAGATTATGCTGTATGAAGAGGATATTAAAAGAGCCTTGCAGGAAAATCCGCAGACGGACGGTATCTTTGCCTGCTCGGACTTGATGGCGGCGCAGAGTATACGGGTTTGTCAGGAGCTGGGGAGAAGAGTTCCGGAGGATATCAAGGTGGTAGGCTTTGATGATGTGAATGTGGCAAGCCTGACCTTTCCGACCATTACCACCATTCAACAGCCTATACAGGAAATGGCAAGGATTGCCGTGGATTTTTTGCGGAAATCCGTGGAGGGAGGCATTGTGCCGGAAAAAACGGTGATGCCTGTAAAACTGGTGGAACGAGGTTCCACGCAGGCATAAAAAAAAGTACACAACAAAAGCGGCTGCTTTCAGTAAAAGGAAGCACCGTTTTTTTGTGGGGATTTTACGATATGAGAAGGCGAGTGTTAAAGAGTATGGAACTTTGGATAAATGTGAAAAACAAGACATGAAAATTGTGGAAAACATACAAAGCAGATGTTTTAAATTGATAGAAACGGTGAATTGACATATAAAAATCAAGTTGCTATGATGGGTTTGTAAAGGGAGGCAAAAGCTTTCTACAGGGAACGTGACAGGGGGCGTGTGATAAAAGGGGAATGTAAAAAGAATAAGGGAAATACAAAAAAGTCTAGGGAACAGAGTTTAGTTATTTTTGTATAGGAGGTTTGTATAAAATACAAAAGATGGGCAAGCGCTGCATTGTGTATATCTATGCTCTGCAGTAATGTATTGACCGTATATGCAACAGACAGTGTTGCCGTAACTGCATTGTATTCTCAAGCTTTTGAGAATACAATGCAAAATATGGAACCTGACTCTTTGTCGGTATCGGAAGAGGAAAAAGCGGAGATTGCGGAAAAAGAAGTGATATCTGCCGATAGTGGACTTTCTGTTTCAGAAGAGATACAGGAGGAGCTGGTAATGGATGTCGAGGATGCCTTCATTGTAAATATTTCAGAAGACGGAAAGATAAGCTATAAAGCCGAAGGTGGAAATTTCTATTTTGACTCTGAAAAAGGTGTGATTACCGGAGCGGATAAAACGATTACGGCTCTTACCGTACCGGAAAGTATCAAGGGAGTACCTGTTAAGGCTATATCCAATCAGGCTTTTCATTTTTGTAAAAGCTAAGTACATCTCAATCAGGGCTTCTTCTACGGAACACTCACGGCGCTTATAGCGCTCGATGATGGCAGTTTTAAACTGAATGCCCTTAAGTTTTGGAACTTTGAGAGTCACGTTCCCTGTAGAAAGCTTTTGCCTCCCTTTACAAACCCATCATAGCAACTTGATTTTTATATGTCAATTCACCGTTTCTATCA
>JBGZHY010000124.1:0-23776 GCA_041848045.1 Lachnospiraceae bacterium | reverse complement strand
CTGTCCACCACATATTCCAAAACGGTGGAGAAGAGCCTTGCCTATATTCAGAGCCATTACAAGCAGAATCTTTCTCTGGAAGAAATTTGCTCCCATGTAGCAGTCAGTAAAAATTATTTTTGTTATCTGTTCAAAAGAGAAGTGGGGGTCAGCTTGTGGAATTATCTGACCAAAGTTCGCCTCGAGCAGGCGAAAAAGCTGCTGGAAGAATCCGAGATGAAGACCTATGAAATTTCCGATGCGGTAGGCTATGATAATCCGAACTATTTTTCCAAAGTCTTTAAGAAATTCTGCCATATGAGCCCGAATGAGTACAGAAGACAGCAAGGTCTTTCAGTCTGATTTATTGAATTTACAAATATATCAAACGGAAAATAGGGATTATCAATTAGAAATCTCCCGCCAAAATTTATATAATTATTACAACAGTATTAAAATAATATAAAAAAGGGAGATGAGTCATGAGAGAAAAGAGAAAAATAGCGGCATATATTTTATGTGTCGCCATGGGTGTTTCGACCCTGTGTACACCTTTACCAAAAACGGTATACGCGGATACGCAGCAGCACAAGGAGATTGTGGAAGTACCGGATTACAATCTGCGCCGGGGCTTGCTGGATGCCATTAACCGAAACAAGGGTATTTTTACTCCGATTACAGAGGCGGAGATTGAGCAGGCCGTATTCAGCAAAGAGGATCTGGCGGAGATTACGGAGCTAAGCCCGGAGCTTTGCCAAGCCCACAATGCATCGGAAAATGGCGTGAAGATAACGGATTTAAGCGGGCTTGAACATTGTATTAACTTAAGCAGGCTCAGTCTGGTGAACCAGAATGTGACCAATCTGGAGCCTTTACGCAATCTGACGCAGCTGGAGTATATTGACCTGCGCAATAACGGCAACGGGGAGAACGTGATTAAGGATATTTCCCCTCTGGAAAATCTGGTGAATTTGCGGCATCTGAACCTAAACCAGTCCAAAATCGAAAACAGTGCCTATCTGTCCGGAATGCATAAAAATGGAACATTTGGAGCTGATGGGTACCAAAATCAGCAATATTGATTTTGCCGCCAATATGCCCCTGCTGTACTACGCTGATTTATCGCTGAATAACATACAGGATATTCAGCCTTTGGAAAATTGCAAAAGCCTAGTATATTTGTACCTGTCCGCCAGTCCCCGCTCTTTCTGGCAAACGGACAGCAAAAAAGGTATAGAGGATATTTCGGCTCTGCGCAATATGCGTCACTTGAGGGAGTTGAGTCTTTCCAATCATGATATACAGGATATATATCCTTTATCATATTTGCGAAAATTGGAAGTATTGGAGCTGCAGAATAATCAAATCAATGATTTTGAAGCGGTGTTCACTTTGCCTAAGCTGGAGCGTTTTTGGGCAAACAATAATCCTCGCAGTCTGTCCAATCAGCCGGAGAATCTGGCAGCGGCAAAACATTTCTATGCAAAGCTGGACAAGGCGGCTTTGCAGGCGGAAGATCTTGCCGTAATCGAAGATTTGCTTGCCGCAGAGGAAAATATCAGCAATCATTTCCGTGAAGAAACCTTGCAGAAGCTGCGGGAAATCAAGGACATACTTGTAAGCGGAAAGACGTATACCGAGCCGGTCTTCGCCGGTGTACACCGCCTTTTGCCGGGAGAAATAACGGAAGTTTATGCGCTGCCGGATATGGAACTGTATGCCGGAGAAGGAATGGAGGCTTTACGCGAGAAACTTCCTGCCAAAATTACGGTAAGTATTCAGCAAGAGCGCTGGATTCCTAAGGAAGAAGATGAAGAGCCTAATCCTCCTTTACCGGATCCTTCTTTGCCGGAAGAGGAAAGCGAGCTGGGAAAGCATGACAATACCTTGCGTTTCAGATTGGTGGATACCGAAGGTAATCCGGTAAGAGAAGCGATTTTGCGGGCTCGCGACAGGGACGGCATGAGCGATACCCTGCAGGCAAGGGTGGAAGGAGATATTCATATCTTTACGGACAGGCAGGAAGATTATCACTATGATATTTTTCTGGATAGTGCAAGCTACCGGATAAAAGAGGGTGAGCGCTACGGTTTTGAAACAGCTTATCCGAATGCTTTCGTCACCATCATGCAAAAGGATGAACGCAAAAAGATAAGCGAAGTGGAAAGTAAAGAAGACAAGGAAAAGTATTTTACGATTCTTGTAGAGAAGGTCAGCTCGGAGCAAGAGGAGGAAACGCCTCCGACAGAGGATTTCACCGAAAAGCTCGGTCTGCAGCAGGGAAATTTGGTATTTCGTGTGCTGGATGAAAGCGGAGAGCCCGTTGCGAGAAATATTTTACAGGCTCGGGATACGGAAGGCTATGATTATCCGATAAAAGCGCAGGCAGAGGAAGGCTTTCACCGCTTTGCCAAGCAGGACATGGACTATACCTATCGTTTGCAGTTAAGCGACAACACCTATCGTATAAAGGACGGTAAACAAATCAGCTTCATCAGCACCTATCCAGAGGGCTATGTCCGTTTGCTGGTAAATGGCGAAAGTAAGGTGCTGGCGGATATCAATACCAAAGAAGAGAAGGAAAAATATTTTGTCCTGCAGCTTGAAAAGCTTGAGGATGTGGAAGGCTTTGGAGAAGAGGAAATCGTTTTGCCTTCAAGGGACAGCGTATACGCAGCGGCAGCGGCGGTAGCACCAGAGGAGGAGGTTTTATACGATACCCGAGAGATGGAATTGGAAGTGTACTGGGATTTGGAAAACCTTAAGGATGAAGAGGGTACGTATATCATATATGGAGAGCCGGTTTTGACGGAAAATATTTATAATTCCCTGAATCTTACGGCTGTTTTGAAGCTTCAGCTTCTGAAAAAGGAAGAGATTTTGCCGGAAAAACCTGTACAGCCGACAGATTCTGCCAAAGAAGAAAATCCGATACAGCCGGAGGAAAACAAGAATCCGACACAGCCGGAAAAAGTGGAAGAAAATAAGAATCCGATACAGCCGGCAGCACCGGAAAAAACGAAACCGGATACTTCCGCCGCCGGTACTTCTTCCGGCAATGATTCTGCAAGTTCTTCTGCAAATATAAAGAAGAACGGTTACAAATCCTACTTACCGAGAAACTATACAGGTGCCGGCAAGGTGGTGGACAATTATGTCATACCGGCCTCCGTGCTGGAAGGAAACTGGCGTCTGGAGAAAGGAAGCTGGTATTTTAAGGATCAGCAGCAAAGCGAATATAAGGGGAAATGGGCACAAATTTATAATCCTTACACCCCGAAGACAGCGGATATAGCTCCTTATGCCTGGTATAAGTTTGATGAAAACGGGAAAATGCTGACTTCCTGGTATACCGACGAAAAGGGAGATACCTATTATCTGCAGCCGGAAGCAAACGGAACCATGGGCATGATGCTGACTTCATGGATCTTAATAGACGGAAAATGGTACTATTTCAATACACAGGAAGGAGCGGAGCTTGGCAAGCTCTTAAAGAATACCAAAACGCCGGACGGTTATTATGTGACGGCGGACGGCACCTGGGACGGAAAAAACAAAGAATAAACCAAAGCATTACGGAGCGGTTTTTGGCTGCTCCGTTGCTTTTTTGACGGCTGTATGCTAAAATAAAGCATATTTTTTATGGGAAGGTGATAGTATGGAAGCGATATTGGCAGCATTTACAGAATCAGTAATAAAAGCAATTTTCTTTGGAGCCCTGGCTGTTGCAGGTATTATGGCAGGCAAGAAATTCAAAGATTATAAAGATTCGCAGAAACAAAAGTAGTAACGGAGGAAATATGACAAAAAAATATGGGGTAAACGAGATCCGAAAGATGTTTTTGGACTTCTTTGAAAGTAAGGAGCATTTCATTATGAAGAGCTTTTCTCTGGTTCCGCATAATGACAACAGCCTGCTGCTCATCAATTCAGGCATGGCACCGCTTAAGCCTTACTTTACCGGTCAAGAGATACCGCCCAGGAGGAGAGTTGCCACTTGTCAGAAATGTATTCGTACGGGAGATATTGAGAATGTGGGTAAGACCGCAAGACACGGTACATTTTTTGAGATGTTGGGGAACTTTTCTTTTGGTGACTATTTTAAGAGAGAGGCCATAGGCTGGACCTGGGAATTTCTGACAGAGTATGCCGGATTGGATCCGGACAGGCTCTACCCTTCCGTATATCTGGAGGATGATGAAGCCTTTGAGATATGGCACAAGGAAATCGGCATTGCAAAGGAGCGGATTTTCCGTTTCGGCAAGGCGGACAATTTCTGGGAGCACGGTTCCGGTCCCTGCGGGCCTTGTTCGGAAGTATATTATGACAGAGGTGAACAATACGGCTGTCATAAGCCGGATTGTACCGTAGGCTGTGACTGTGACCGTTACATGGAGGTTTGGAACAACGTATTTACACAGTTTGACAGCGACGGCAAAGGCAATTACACGGAGCTGGAACACAAAAATATTGATACCGGCATGGGACTGGAAAGACTGGCGGTGACTTTGCAGGATGTGGAGTCCATTTTTGAAGTGGATACCATACGTTTCCTGCTGGACAGCGTGGCAAAGCTTGCCGGTGTGGCTTATAAGGAAGATGAGAAGAAGGATATTTCGCTGCGTCTGATTACCGACCACATTCGCTCCTGCACCTTTATGATCAGCGACGGCATTATGCCCAGCAATGAGGGAAGGGGCTATGTTCTGCGCAGGCTTTTAAGAAGAGCGGCAAGACATGGTCGTATGCTGGGTATTGAACAAAAGTTTTTGGCGGAGCTTGCAAAAATTGTGATTGATTTGAGTAAAGGGGGCTACCCTGAGCTGGAAGAGAAGCAGGCGATGATTCTGAAGGTTTTGAGCGAGGAAGAAGATAAATTCTATAAGACCATAGACCAGGGACTTTCCATTCTGGCCAGCCTTCAGGAGAATATGCAAAAAGAAGGGCGCAGGCAGATGAGCGGAGAGGAAGCCTTTAAGCTTTATGATACCTACGGTTTTCCTCTTGATTTAACCAGAGAAATCTTGGAAGAAAAGAACTTGGCTATTGATGAAGAAGGCTTCCATCAAGCTATGAAAAACCAGAGAGAAACTGCCAGAAAGGCGAGAAAAAGCACCAATTATATGGGCGCGGACGTAACGGTGTATCAATCTTTGGATCCGAATCTGCATACGGAATTTGCGGGCTACGGAAAAGTGGAGGGCAGCGGAAGAATCACCGCTTTGACTACGGAAACCGAGGTGGTTAAGGTGCTGCCGGAAGGCGCTGTAGGAAGCATCATTACGGATAGGACGGTTTTTTACGCCAGTATGGGCGGACAGCTTGCGGACAGCGGTTATCTTCGTTCGGGAGAGTCCCTGTTTGAAGTGGAAGATGTGGTGAAGCTGCAGGGAGATAAGATTGCTCATGTAGGCAAGGTGCTTTCCGGCTCCTTTGCCCTGGGAAATGTGCTCGACTTTGCCGTAGACGCGGCAAGCAGAGAAAGCACCTGCAAAAATCACAGTGGAACCCATCTGCTGCATAAGGCTTTAAAGACCGTGCTGGGCGGTCATGTGGAGCAGGCGGGAAGCTTGGTGACAAGCGACAGACTGCGTTTTGACTTTACCCATTTTTCCGCTCTGAGCAAGGAAGAACTGGCAGCTGTTGAGGACTTGGTAAACCGTGAGATTAAGGCGGCTCTGCCGGTACGGACGGAGATCATGGAATTGGAAGAGGCAAAGAAAAGCGGGGCTGTGGCCTTGTTCGGTGAAAAGTACCAGGGACAGGTACGGGTGGTCAGCATGGGAGATTTTTCCAAGGAGCTTTGCGGTGGAACCCATGTGAGCAATACTGCCGAAATCGGTGCTTTCAAAATCATTTCGGAAGCAGGTATCGCAGCAGGCGTCAGGCGTATCGAAGCCCTTACGGGAGAAGCGCTTTTACAATATTACAGGGACTTGGAAAGAGAACTGCAGGAGATTGCTTCTTTGCTGAAAACTTCATCGACGGAAGCCAAAAACAGATTGCATAATCTTTTGGATGAGCTGAAAGAAACAAAGTCCGAAAATGAAAAGCTGAAGGCAAGGCTGGCCAAAGACAGTGCCGCCAATGCCAAAGACAGCCTTGTGGAAATTAAAGGTGTCAAACTCCTGAGCCTGCGGGTCGAGGGTGTAGAAATGAACGAGCTCAGGAATTTAGGGGACAGCCTGAAAGCCAAAACCGAGGATGGCGTTGTGGTTCTGGCTTCCGTGGTGGAAGGGAAAGTCAACCTTCTTGCCATGGCGGGAGAGCATGCCATACAAAAAGGAGCCAATGCCGGAAACATCATCAAAGCGATTGCTCCCGTGGTAGGCGGAGGCGGCGGCGGGCGTCCGAATATGGCGCAGGCGGGCGGAAAGGATCCGGCAAAGCTTGATGAGGCTCTGGCACAGGCACAGACTGTGCTCGCACAAATGCTGCAGTAGTTTAAGATTCCATAAAATATTTCAGAAATCTGTTGACGAGAGCGGATATTCTGTATATACTTAACAAGGTATTTATTTCACAACCGGAGGGAGGTTAGTGTTTCGATGTCAAACGTGATTGTGAAAGAGAACGAGAGTCTTGACAGCGCGCTGAGAAGGTTTAAAAGAAACTGCGCGAAGGCTGGCATTCAGCAAGAGATTCGTAAGAGAGAGCATTACGAGAAGCCAAGCGTAAGACGTAAGAAGAAGTCAGAAGCGGCAAGAAAGCGTAAATTCAACTAATGCAGGAATTGGACCCCGGTCATTGATCGGGGTTTTTTATTTGGTACATTTTTCTTGTTTAAACCGCGAAAATCAGATATAATAAGTTGCGTAATGTCAACATAAATGTTGCTAAATAACACCTGATTAAGGGAGTTTTATGAACAGAACAGTATTCAGAGAGCATTGCTTTAAAATCTTGTTCAGCACGGATTTTTATCCGGGAGATGAGAAGGACGAGCAGCTTCTTGCTTATTTTGAACAGCAGGAAGAAGATGAAACAGATGAAAACGGGAATCCGATATGGATACATGTGGTGGCCTTTGACGCCTTTGATAAGCAGGAGGCCATTGCCAAAATGGAGGACTGCCTTGTGAAGCTGCCGCAGATTGATGAAAAAATCAGCGGGGTGGCGGAGGGCTGGCGCTTTGAACGCATGGGCAAGGTGGAAAGAGCTATTTTGCGCCTGGCTTACTACGAAATGAAATATGCAGACAGCGTGCCGGAAAAAGTAGCCATCAATGAAGCGGTAAATCTGGCCAAGAAATTCGGCGGAGAAGAAAGCGCGGGTTTTGTCAACGGCGTTTTGGCCAAGTTGGTGTAAAATGTCAAAAGTATATTCCGTGACGAAGTTAAATGCGTATATTAAGAATATGTTCGCTATGGATTACGCACTTTCCGGTATTCAGCTGGAAGGTGAAGTCAGCAACTGCAAGTACCATAGCGCCGGACATATCTATTTTACCTTAAAGGATGAAAAATCCCAGATCGGGGCGGTGATGTTTGCCGGAAAGCGAAGCAGCGGTTTGAAAATACATCTGAAAGACGGCATGAAGGTATTGGTCAGGGGCAGTGTGGAGGTTTACGAAAGAGGCGGCACCTACCAGCTGTATGCGACGCAGATTGAAGAAGCGGGTTTCGGCAATTTGTATGAGAAATATCTGCAGCTGAAAGAAAAGCTTGCGGCTGAGGGGCTGTTTGCGGCAGATAAAAAGAAGCCTGTTCCTCAATATGCCCGGCGTGTGGGTATTATCACTTCCCCTACAGGAGCGGCGATACAGGACATTATTCAGGTAAGCCGCAGAAGAAATCCTTATGTGGAATTGTTTTTATACCCCAGTCTGGTACAGGGAGAAGGAGCGGCGGCGGATATTGTCAAAGCCATTGCCGCAATGGATGCGCTACAGCTTGATGTGATTATTCTGGGCAGAGGCGGCGGAAGTATGGAAGACTTATGGGCTTTTAACGAAGAGTCCGTGGCAAGAGCTGTTTTTGCCGCAAATACACCGATCATCAGTGCTGTCGGACATGAAACGGATTTTACCATCTGCGATTTCACCGCGGATCTTCGTGCGGCTACACCGAGTCAGGCGGCGGAATTTGCCAACTTTGATTATGGACAGTTCCTTACGGATTTGGATACCCTCCGCATACGCTTGCGTTCGGCTTTTGGCAACAATCTGGTGTGCTGGCGCAATCGACTGCAGCAAAATATGCTGCGTCTGCAGGCACGTTCGCCGGAAAGAAGCCTTCATCAATATCGAAATTATCTGATGGATTTGGAAAACAAATGCGCCAAAGCAATTTCTTTTAAACTGGCAAAGGCACAGTCGGATTTGGCACTGTATGCCGGACGTTTGGAATCCCTTTCTCCCATAAGCCGTATTGCCGCAGGCTATGCCTATGTCAGCGATGCGAAGGGAAAGCGCATTTCCCGTGCGGCGGATGCTAAAGAAAAAGAGTGCATTCGGATACAATTTTCAGACGGAAGACTTCGGGCGGATGTGACAGAAATAGAGAAAGAAAGCTAAAGAGGATAAAATGGCAAAGAAAGAACAAAAAAGTCCTGTGGAGGATAAAAGCATAGAAGAAGTTTTTCGGGATTTGGAAGGGATTCTGGCAAAGCTGGAGGACAGCTCCGTCAGCCTGGAGGACAGCTTTCGGATTTATACCGAAGGCATGCATTTGGTGAAGGCGGCGGGAGATAAAATAGATAGAGTGGAAAAAAGCCTGATCGTATTGGAAAACAAGGCTGCAAAAGAGGAGTAAACGTGGAATTTGTATATGACCTTGCGGCGCTGGACGCCCATATTTATCCATTTCTGGCACAAGAAAGCGGATTTTCCAAGACCCTGCGGACAGCCATGAACGAGGCGGTTCGTAACGGAGGAAAACGCATTCGACCTTTGCTGATTCTGGAAAGCTATAAACTGATAAAAGGCAGTGCCGACATGGAGATACTGGCTCCTTTTATGGCGGCCTTGGAATATATTCATACCTTCAGTCTGATTCATGATGACCTGCCTTGCATCGACAACGATGTACTGCGGCGGGGGAAGCCCAGTACCTGGGTGCGTTTCGGAGAAGATATGGCTGTCCTGGCGGGGGACGGTCTTTCCATTGAAGCTTTCCGTATTGTTTCCGCAGCTATGGCAAAAGAAAAGGATGTAGAGCTTTTGCAGAGGCAGGCAAAGGCCCTGCAGATCTTGGCAGCCAAATCCGGCATAGACGGAATGATTGGCGGCGAGGCTGTCGATGTGGAAAAAACGGGCAAGGAGATCGGTCCGGAAGAGCTTTTGTATATCTATCGTTTGAAAACGGCGGCTCTTTTGGAAGCGGCTATGCTCATAGGCGCAGTGCTTGCCGGTGCAAAAGAATCGGATTTACTTGTTTTGGAGTCTGTTGCCGAACACATCGGTCTGGCTTTCCAAATTAAGGATGATATCATGGATGAAACATCCACCAGTGAGGAGCTGGGCAAACCGGCGGGGTCCGATGAAAGCAGCAATAAAAATACCTATACCCGGATTTACGGTATAGAAAAGGCTAAAGAGGATCTGGAGCGACATTCCGAGGAAGCCGTATCACTGCTGCGTACTCTGTCCGGAGATACACAAAGCCTGGAAGCGCTCATTGCCTGGCTGATAAACAGAAAAAAGTAGAGGGAATTATGTTGCTTGAAAAAATAAAAAAGGCTTCGGATGTCAAAAAAATTGGTATGCAAAATTATAACCGGCTGGCTAAGGAAATTCGCGAGTTTCTGATTACGAAATTAAGCAAGGTCGGCGGACATCTGGCAAGTAATTTGGGGGTTGTGGAGCTTACCATCGCCCTGTTTGCCAGCTTTGATCTGCCCAAGGACAAAATCATTTGGGATGTGGGGCATCAAAGCTATACCCATAAGATTTTAAGCGGAAGAAAAGACGAGTTTGATGAACTGCGCAAGTATAAAGGGATTGCCGGTTTTCCAAAAACCAGTGAAAGTCCCTGCGACGCTTTCAATACGGGCCATTCCTCCACCAGCATTTCCGCCGGTTTGGGATTGGTGCATGCAAGAGATTTAAACCGTGAAGAAAAATATATCGTGAGCGTTATCGGGGACGGTGCGCTTACGGGAGGCATGGCATACGAGGCTTTGAACAATGCGGCTCGCCTGCATAAGAATTTCATCATTGTTTTAAATGATAATGAGATGTCCATTTCTCCCAATGTAGGGGGAATGTCCAATTATTTAAACAGTATTCGTACCGGCAGACAATATAACCGTTTCAAGCAGTCCATTGTCGATTTGCTGAATAAGCTGCCTCACGGCACGGCAGCCATTGCCGGGCTTAAGCAGACCAAGGACGGCATCAAGCATCTTCTGATACCCGGTATGTTTTTTGAAAATATGGGCATCACCTACCTGGGACCGGTAGACGGGCACAATATCAAAGCCCTGATTAAGGTTTTCCATGAAGCCAAAAAACTGGAACATGCAGTGCTGGTGCATGTCATAACGAAAAAGGGCAAGGGCTATTCTCCGGCGGAGCAGTATCCGGAGCGTTTCCACGGTGTTTCCAGCTTTGATGTGGCAACGGGAGAAAGTCTGCAAAAGGAAAAGCTTGTGGATTATTCCGCCGTATTTTCCGAAACCATATGTAAGCTGGGGCAGAAGGACAGGCGTATTGTGGCGATAACGGCCGCCATGCCGGAGGGCACCGGCTTGTCAGACTTCAGTCAGAAATATCCGGAGCGCTTTTTTGACGTAGGCATTGCGGAGCAACATGCCCTTACCATGGCGGCGGGTATGGCGCTGGGAGGGCTTAAGCCTGTGGTTGCGGTATATTCCTCCTTTCTGCAAAGAGCCTTTGACCAGATTATTCATGACATCTGTCTGCAGAATCTTTCTGTATTGATTGCGGTGGACAGGGCAGGACTGGTGGGAGCGGACGGAGAAACCCACCAGGGGATTTTTGATTTATCCTATCTGGGGTTGATTCCGAATATGACCGTTTTTGCACCGAAAAATGCAGATGAACTGCGGGAGGGCATGGACTTTTTGCTGCGACTGGGCGGTCCTTGCGCCATTCGCTATCCGAGGGGGAAAGCCTATGAGGGCTTGTCCGGGTTCCGGCAAAAGATCGAACTTGGTAAGGCGGAAATGCTGTATGAGGAAAAGGATATTGCTCTGCTTTGTCTGGGAACCATGGTCAGTACGGGAGAGCATTTACGGGAAAAGCTGAAGGCGGACGGCAGAAAGGTCAGCCTTGTTAATCTGCGTTTTGCCAAACCGCTTGATTTGGAAATGCTTGACCGGGTAGCCGGAAAACACAAATGGATTGTAACCATGGAAGAAAATGTGATTAACGGCGGTATCGGCGTGCAGATTGCGGATTATATACAGAATAAATATAAAAATATAAAGATAATGCATGTGGGAATAGAGGATAAGTATGTGGAGCACGGAGATGTCAGTCTGCTGCGTAAAGATCTGGGCTTGGACTCCGATTCCGTTTACCGTAGGTTAAAGGGGTTATTGTCGTGAAAGAGCGCTTGGATATGCTGCTGGTAAAGAGGGGATTTGCCCTGTCCAGAGAAAAGGCGAAGGCAATCATTATGTCCGGCATTGTATATGTGGATGGGCAGAAGGAAGATAAAGCAGGCAGCAGTTTTGCCGAAGAATCGGAAATCGAGGTGCGGGGTTGTGCCCCGGCCTATGTCAGCCGCGGCGGTTTGAAGCTGGAAAAGGCTTTGCGGCAATTTGATTTACGGCTGCAAAACAAGATTTGCATGGACGTGGGTTCTTCTACGGGGGGCTTTACGGACTGCATGCTGCAAAACGGTGCCGCAAAGGTTTACGCCGTGGATGTAGGACACGGACAGCTTGCCTGGAGCCTGCGAAAGGATGAGCGGGTGGTGTGTATGGAAAAAACGAATATACGCTACCTTAAGCCGGAGGAAGTGGGGGAAAGTATTGATTTTGCCTCGATTGACGTCAGTTTTATTTCTCTGTCCAAGGTTTTTCCGGCGCTGCGGGAGCTGTTAAAAGAGGATGCGGAGCTGGTTGCTCTGATTAAGCCTCAGTTTGAGGCAGGACGGGAAAAAGTAGGAAAAAAGGGTGTGGTACGGGATAAGCAGGTACACGCCGAGGTTATTTCCGCCGTATTTTCTTATGCAAAAGACAATGCTTTTCATGTTCTTAACCTGAGTTTTTCCCCAATCAAAGGACCGGAGGGGAATATAGAGTACCTTTGTCATCTGTCCAAAGCGCCGAAAGCTTGGGAAACGGAAGATAAGGATATTCAACAGGTCGTGGAACAAGCCCATCGGGATTTGGATAGGAGCCAGGGATGAAACGTTTTTATCTTGTTTTAAATGACAGCAAGGACGGCGTTGTACAGTATGCGGACAAAATAGAGCATATTTTATCCGGACAAGGGGCATTGTGCAGCCGAAGCATAGGTTATATCGATAAAAATCGTCTGCCGGATAATATAGACTGCATCATCACCTTAGGCGGGGACGGTACGATTATGCGGGCTGCCAGAGATGTGGCAGGCTTAAACATCCCTATTTTGGGCATCAACATGGGGCATTTGGGCTATCTGACTTGTATAAGCAAGGAGGAAGAGCTGGAACATGTGCTCCGCCGATTGATAGAAGATGATTACAGCATCGAAAAAAGAATGATGCTGAAGGGCTATGTTGTACGCAACGGCATACCGGGGAAAAAGCATTTGGCCATCAACGAACTGGTCATCACCAGAATATTGAGCGGAAAGACCATTAAGTGCAATATTCGCATCAATGACGAGTATCTGTATGAGTATAACAGTGACGGCATTATCATTTCGACGCCTACGGGTTCCACCGCTTATAATTTGAGCGCCGGCGGTCCTCTGGCGGAGCCTAAAGCAAGGATGATTATCGTAACGCCCATTTGCCCGCATACCTTGAATTTGCGTAGCATTGTTCTTTCTCCGGAATCGGTGGTGGATATTGAGATTGTCGGGCAGGAGGCTACGGAACGGGTGGCGGTATTCGACGGAGAAAGTACCGTAAAACTGGGACAGGGAGATCATGTCATCGTGACGGAGTCCAAAACCAAAACCTATTTTGTGAAACTGCCGGGGAACGGATTTATAGAAAATCTCAGGAATAAGATGAGGGGATTATAGGGGATGAAAAATCGCAGACAGGAAAGGATATTGGAATTGATTACACAAATGGACGTGGAAACCCAGGAGGATTTGGCAGCCCTCTTAAATGAGGAGGGCTTTAAAGTGACTCAGGCCACCATATCCAGAGATATCCGCCGGCTTAAGCTGACCAAGGTCAGCGGGGGAAGCGGCGGAAAACAGAAATATATCAGCCACGGTCCGGAGGACGGGGATGAGATGCAGGATAAGTATATCCGTATCTTAAAGGATGCATACCAGTCCATGGACATTGCCCAGAATCTCCTGATCATCAAAACGGCTTCCGGTATGGCGATGGCGGCGGCGGCGAGTATAGACAATATGAAATTGGCAGGAATTGTAGGCTGTATTGCAGGAGATGATACGATTTTCTGCGCAATTTCGACAGATGAGCAGGCTTTGCTTGTGCGGGACAGGATAAAAAGTTTGATTGCGGAATAGGAGCACTATGCTGTTAGAGTTACATATCAGGAACATGGCTTTGATTGAAAAAGCGGATATTGATTTTGCCAAAGGTTTTACCGTCTTATCCGGTGAAACGGGTGCCGGCAAATCCATTTTGATTGATTCCATCAATTTTGCCCTGGGGGCAAAAACCTCCAAAGATATGATTAGAGAGGGGGAGGAATATGCTTATGTGGAACTGGTCTTTCGGCTGGAGCAGGAAGAAAAAATCAGGCAAATCAGGGACTTGGACTTCCCTGTTGCTGATGACGGAATTTTGGTCATCAGCCGTAAGCTTTCCGCAAACCGCAGCAGCCTGAAGGTCAATGACGAAAGCGTAAGTGCGGCAAGACTGCGGATTCTGAGCAGTATGCTGATTGATATACACGGACAGCATGAGCATCATTCTTTACTTTCCACCGCCAAGCATTTGGAGATTGTGGATTCCCTCCTGCCCAAAGGCGCTTTGCATATCAAACAGGAATTTGCCCGGATTTATGCGCGTCATCAGGAACTGGAACAAAAGCTGCAGGCTGCAGAGGACGCTTATATTCGAGAGCGGGAAATCGATATTTTAAAATATGAAATTCGGGAAATCGAGTCTGCCAAATTAAAACCCGATGAAGAAGAAAAACTGCATCTGGCATACAAGCGTCTGAAATCCTTATCGGAGCTTTGTGTCGCCTTGGAAAGCAGTCTGTCCCTTCTGCAGGTCCGGCATCTGGATGAGGCGGCGGCTGAGCTTGCAGGAGCGGGCGCCATTGATCGGAAAGTCGCTCAATGGGCGGAAAAACTGTTGGATATGGATGCAGCCTTAAGTGAATTGGATAAAGAAATGCTAAACTATCTGGAAGAGCTGGATTACAAGGAAGAAAATCTGGATAAGCTCCAAAAACGTCTGGATTTTGTACATAAATTTACCCATAAATACGGTTCCGATGCGGATAAACTGGCAGAAATTTTACATAGAAAAAAACTGCGTTTGCGGGAGCTTCTGCATTTTGATACGGACAGACAGAGGTTCATGGAGGAAGCCGAGGCTTTGGAAAAGCAAATGCACCAGCAAAGCCTGATTCTGCGGGAAGCCAGAAAACAGGCAGCCCTGCATTTGCAGGAGGACATCATCCGGAATCTGCGGGATCTTCATTTTTTAGATGTGCAGTTTGCGGTTCATTTTGAGGAAAAGGATTCCTTCCTTGCCACCGGTGCGGATGCTCTTTCTTTTATGCTTTCCACCAATCCCGGGCAGCCCCTTAAGCCTTTGCAGGACATTGCCAGCGGAGGCGAACTGTCCAGGATTATGCTGGCGTTCAAATCGGTCCTGGCGCAAATGGACGAGATTGATACCCTGATTTTTGATGAAATCGACAGCGGTATCAGCGGCAGAACGGCGCAAAAGGTGGCGCAAAAGCTTGCTCTTTTGGGCAAGAAGCATCAGGTGCTGTGCATTACCCATCTTCCGCAGATTGCGGCGATGGCGGATGAAAATTATCTCATCGAAAAATCGAGTGACGGTACGGATACCAGAACCGATGTTATCAAAATCACGGGGGAAGATTTGGTGGAAGAGCTTGCCAGACTGCTTGGAGGCAGTGAGATTACAAAGGCTGTAAAAGATACGGCACGGGAAATGAAAGAATTGGCAAATCAGTACAAGAACGGATAGGAGGATGTATGAAGAAAATTCTGTTTATGGCAAGTGAAGCGGTACCATTTATTAAAACAGGCGGTTTGGCGGACGTAGTGGGGTCTTTGCCGAAATATTTTGACAAGGAATACTTTAGCTGTGCGGTAATTTTGCCGAAATACCTTTGTATTTCCGAGAAATACAGTTCTCAGTTTCAATATTTGACAAACTTTTACATCGACTACAACGGCGCAAGCAGATATGTGGGAATTTTCAAAGCCGTTTATGACGGAATCGATTTCTACTTCATCGATAACGAAGCGTATTTTTCAGGTTCGAAGCCTTACGGAGATTGGCTGTATGATATCGAAAAATTTATTTTCTTTTCCTATGCCGCCCTTTGCGCCCTTCCTGCCATCGGCTTTGCTCCGGATTTGATTCACTGCCATGATTGGCAGACGGGGCTGGTGCCGGTTTATTTGAAAGAACGTTTTGCCTCTTCCGATTTTTACAAAAACATCAAAAGCGTGATGACCATTCATAATCTGAAGTTTCAGGGAACCTGGGATATCGAAACCATAAAGCGTTTCAGCGGATTGGATGACTATTATTTCAGCAGTGACAAGCTGGAAGCTTATAAGGATGCCAACCTGTTAAAAGGCGGTCTGGTGTTTGCGGATGCCATTACCACCGTTAGCGACACCTATGCGGAGGAGATCAAAACGGACTTTTACGGTGAAAATCTGCAGGGACTTTTGCGAGCCCGCAGCAATGCCTTGCGGGGCATTGTAAACGGTATTGACTATGAAGTGTTTAATCCGGAAACCGATAGGGAAATCGCACAAAATTATACGGTGTCCGATTTCAGAAAAAAGAAGATCAAAAACAAGCGCGCCCTGCAGGAACAACTGGGTCTGGAGCAGGATGACAAGAAATTTATGATAGCCATCGTTTCCAGACTGACGGATCAGAAAGGTCTGGATCTGATCGAATGTGTCATGGAGGAAATCTGTGCCGAGGATACACAGCTGGTTGTGCTGGGCACGGGAGATGCCAAGTATGAAAATATGTTCCGTCACTATGATTGGAAGTACCACGGCAGGGTAAGTGCAAATATTTATTATTCCGAGGAGCTTTCACATAAAATTTACGCTTCGGCAGATGCCTTTTTGATGCCTTCTTTGTTTGAACCCTGCGGACTTTCCCAGCTGATGTCTTTGCGTTACGGCTGCGTGCCGATTGTCAGGGAAACCGGCGGTTTGAAGGACACGGTTATTCCGTACAATGAATACACGGGAGAGGGTACCGGCTTTTCCTTTCAGAATTACAACGCACATGAGATGCTTGACCAGATTCGTTATGCAAAACATATTTTTCAAAACAGAAAGGTGGAATGGAACCGTATGATTGACAGAGCCATGCGCACGGATTATTCCTGGGCCCGTTCCGCATTGAAATACCAGGAATTATATGACTGGTTAATCGGATAGGAGTAAGGATGCTTGTTTTAAATGAAATACTGTCGAATAATGTGTTGATGGCTGCCGTGCTTGCCTGGTTTCTGGCACAGCTGTTAAAAACCTTAATTGAAACATGGCGCTACAGGGTGTTTTCTCTGGAAAGAATGTGGTCCAGCGGAGGTATGCCGAGCTCCCATTCTTCTACCGTATGCGCCTTGGCTGCGGGGGCTGCCTGTCGCTACGGTCTTTCCTCCTTCGAGTTTGCGGTCAGTTTCATTCTTGCCAGTGTGGTGATGTACGATGCTTCCGGTGTCAGACGGGAAACGGGAAAGCAGGCAAAGCTTCTGAACATTTTATTGGACAGCGACTTTTTGGATATTCCCAATCTGGAGGCTTTTGACGAAAAATTAAAGGAACTGGTGGGGCATACCCCTTTGCAGGTGTTTGCCGGTGCCGTCTTGGGTATTTCCATCGGCATATTGATGAATATCTGAAAAAATGAGGTACACTATGGAAGAAAGAAAAATATCCCGTGTTTTTCTTGCCTTTGTTTTGCTGCTTTTTTTGACTGCCTGCGGGCAAAAGGCGGAGTTTCAGGAGGAGCGTCAAAGCTCCTATACCCAAGCACAGTGTTTGGTGGTGCTGCTTTCCAAAAAAGAACAGCTGGAAGAACTCTGTACCGCTCATATCTGGAATACCGTGTATGACATCGACGGAAAGGCTTATACCTATGCGGCACTGTTTGAACAGAATATACAGACCTATATGCTGGAGTTAAAAACCTTAAGCAGTATGGCAGAGCAACAGGGTATCGTTCTGAATCCGGATGAGGAAAGCAAGATTGCGGAGGCCGCGCTACAGTACAGGAAGCTTTTGCAAAGCAGCGAGATTTCGATTTTGCAAAACAGCAGCTTACAGGAAATACAGGATCTGTTGACAGATTATGTGAAAGCGCAGAAGATGAAAGCCAAGCTGATGGAAGCGCCGGGCCTTGAAGTAAGCGAGAGCGAAGCGAGGGTGGCGGAACTTGGCAAGATAGCCGTAGCCGATAGAGAAGAAGCCCTGTCCTTATTGGAAAAAATACAAAACGGCGAAGATTTTATGAATCTTGCCGGTATGTACAGCCTGGAAACGGACATCCGGATAAAGCTGGCACGCAATAAAATCGAATATCCGGAAGAAGATGCCTTGTTTCAGCTTGAAAATGAAGCCTTGAGCGATATCCTGCATTTGGGGGAGCGTTATTATATCTTCAAAATGCTCAATTCCTATGATGAGGAAAGCACCAAGGAAAATAAACAGGACTTGATGAGCGAAAAAACCCTGCACGCCCTATCCGGCATTTGCACGCAGTATATGCAGGAACAGGGCATAGAAACGGACGAGCAGGTTTGGGCGGCAATACGTTCCGACACGGACTTGTCTTTGGATGTGCAGAACTTTTTTGATTTTTATGAGGAGAAAATGATTGTTAGCCATTAACATAGAAGATATTAAGCGCTTTACGACGCAGCTTTTCGGCGAAAACTTTTTTGATGCCTATCTGCTGAAAGAGGCGGAAATCAGCACGGCCAATACCGTTTTGATACAGGGGCGAATCAATGCCTCCTACTTTGAGGAGGAGCCGCAAAATACCTTCTCCGCCTGGGGAGAGATCAGACCCTTATGCTTTCAGTTGATTAAGGGAAAACGTCTGCCGGTGCGTTTTCGCATTATACTTAAGCTGAATAAAGAGCAGCTTGCCGCTTTCATGAAAGAAAAGGAATTGCAGGCTTTTGCGGACAGTCTGGAAGAATGTTTTATCAATATTAAATACGAAGATAAGGTTTTATCTCTGACAAGCGGCGTTTTCATCAATACTTTTATTATGGATAAAAGCGCAGAAAAGGCTTGGGATATCTATATTTTAGATATGCTGCAAAAAGAAAATATAAAGTATACGGAAAATTAAGGGGGTACGCAATGGGCTTTCATGTACTTGTAGGGCAGTCGGGAGGGCCGACTGCAGCCATTAACGCTTCTTTGGCGGGTGTTTATGCCGCTGCAAAAGAAGCGGGAGCAGATAAGATATACGGTATGGTAAACGGCATACAGGGTTTGCTGGAGGAGAAATTGCTTGATTTGCGGGCAGAATTTCCGGAGGAGCTGCATTTGGAGCTGCTGAAAAGGACGCCTTCCTCTTTTCTCGGCTCCTGCCGTTATAAATTGAAGGAAGCGGCGGCGGCAAAAGAGGACTACGAAACAATTTTTTCTATTTTACAGAAATATCAGATTTCTCTATTCCTGTACATCGGCGGAAATGATTCCATGGATACCATCAAGAAGCTGTCCAATTATGCCGAAGAAATCGGTTCTTCCATTCGTTTTGTCGGGGTTCCGAAGACCATAGACAATGACCTGGTGGGGACGGATCATACCCCGGGCTTTGGCAGCGCTGCCAAATATATAGCCACAACCATGAAGGAATTGATTCGAGATGCGCTGGTATATGATATGGACTGCGTTACGATTGTGGAAATTATGGGCAGAAATGCCGGCTGGCTGACGGCGAGTGCGGCCCTTTCAAGCGGTCCGGACTGTGAGGGGGCAGATTTGATTTATCTGCCGGAACGTGTTTTTGATATGGACGCCTTTGTCGAAAAGGTAGCACAGCTGCAGAAAACGAAAAGAAGTCTTGTTTTGGCTGTTTCGGAAGGACTGCGACTGGCCGACGGCAGCTATGTATGTGAGAGCGGGAGTACGGGAGTGGATGCTTTCGGTCATAAAAATCTGTCCGGTACGGGGGCTGTATTGGCTTCTGTTTTAAAGGATAGGCTGGGCTGCAAGACCAGGGCGGTGGAGCTGAATATTTTGCAAAGAAGTGCCGCCCATATCAGCAGTGCCACGGATATCAACGAGGCCTTTATGGCAGGATATGCGGCGGTGGAAGCGGCGAAGCGGGGAGAAAGCGGCGTGATGATCGGTTTTGAACGACTGCCCGGAGAAAACTATGTCTGCAAAACCGCCGTTTTTGACGTGAATCATATTGCCAATGCGGAAAAGAAAATTCCGGAGCATTTTATTGCAGATTGCGGCACCAATGTAAGTGAAGCCTGCCTGCAATATATGCGTCCTTTGATTATGGGTGAGCTGAGCCAGATCATGGTTAACGGTCTGCCTAGACATATTGTCAGAAATGGTATATACTAATTTGGTTAAAATGATGAAATAGAAGAGGAACTTGTTATGTTAAAGGTTGTAAAGTTTGGGGGCAGCTCTCTTGCCAGTGCAGAGCAGTTTGAAAAAGTAGGAAAAATCATCAGGGCGGAAGAGGGACGAAAGTTTGTGATTCCGTCGGCGCCCGGCAAACGAGATACCAAAGATGAAAAGGTGACGGATATGCTGTATGCGGCGTACGCGGCTGTATCCGCATCGGAAGATTATAAAAAAATCTTTAATAAAATCAAGAACCGCTACGATGACATCATCAACGGTCTGCACCTGGATTTAAGTCTGGAGGCGGAGTTTGATACCATAGAAGAGGCTTTTTTAAGCGGCGCCGGTTCCGATTATGCGGCTTCCAGAGGTGAATATTTAAACGGCATTATCATGGCGCATTATCTGGGCTGGGAGTTTTTGGATGCGGCAGAGGTGATTTTCTTTGGAGAAGACGGCTCTTTTGATGCGGAAAAGACCAAGCGTGTTTTGAGCGGCAGACTGGCAGGAAGAGAGCATATCGTCATTCCGGGATTTTACGGTTCGGATATAAAGGGCAAGGTGAAGACCTTCTCCAGAGGAGGAAGCGATATCACCGGTGCCATTGTAGCCGGGGCAATTCATGCCGATTTGTATGAAAACTGGACGGATGTATCCGGATTTTTGGTAACGGATCCCCGTATCATCGAAAATCCGGAGCCGATTGAAACCATTACTTACAGAGAACTGCGGGAGCTTTCCTATATGGGTGCCAGCGTTTTGCATGAGGATGCTATTTTCCCTGTTCGGGCGGAAGGGATTCCCATTAACATCAAAAACACCAACAGACCGGAGGATCCGGGTACAATGATTGTGGAGAGTACCTGCAAGCGCCCGACCTATACCATTACCGGTATTGCCGGTAAGAAAGGGTTTTGCTCCATCAATATCGACAAGGCCATGATGAATACGGAAGTGGGATTTTGCCGCAGGGTTCTGGAAGTCTTTGACCGGAACAATATTTCCATTGAGCATATGCCTTCCGGCATAGATACCATGTCCGTGGTGGTGCACCAGTCTGAATTTGAGGATAAAGAACAGCAGGTGGTTGCCGGTATTCACCGAAGCGTAGCGCCGGACTCCGTGGAAATGGAATCCGATTTGGCGCTGATAGCGATTGTAGGGCGGGCGATGAAGTCCAATCGAGGGACTGCCGGACGTATTTTTGCCGCTCTGGCGCATGCGCACATCAATGTGAAAATGATTGACCAGGGTTCCAGTGAGTTTAATATCATTGTAGGGGTACGGGAGCAGGACTTTGAGGCTGCCATTCGCGCCATTTACAATATTTTCGTTATTTTGGAATTGTAAAATTCGGGAAGGGAGGTGCTTTATCTCCCTTTTTCACGTATCCAAAAGACATAGAAAGAGAAGAAAGATGAGTACGGTACTGATTGCAGGCGCCGGAGCTGCCGGAATGCTGGCTGCCATATCGGCGGCTTCCTGCGGACATAAGGTGCATTTGTATGAAAAAAACGAAAAATTAGGAAAAAAGCTTTATATCACCGGAAAAGGAAGATGTAATGTCTGTAATGCCGGAGATATGCAGACGGTAATGTCAAAGGTTGTACGCAATCCCAAGTTTTTGTACAGTGCCTTTCGAGAATACAGTAACAGAGATATCATGGATTTGTTGGAGGAGATGCATTGTCCTTTGAAAATCGAAAGGGGGGGCCGTGTCTTTCCGGTGTCCGACCATTCCTCGGATGTCATCAAGGCTCTGCAAAGAAAGCTGGAAGAATTGCAGGTACAGATCCATCTCCATACGGAGGTCAAAAATCTGTGGGCACAGGAAGGGAAAATCCGAGGCTTAATATTGAAAAACGGAGAAAGCATAGAGGGAGATGCCGTCATTGTCTGCACCGGCGGACTCTCCTATCAGACAACGGGGTCTACGGGGGACGGATATGATTTTGCAAGGCGCCTGGGACACCGTATTGTCAAAACTTATCCCTCTCTTGTTCCGCTGACGACAAGAGAAAACGATACCGCCGCCTTGCAGGGGCTTTCCTTAAAAAATGTGGGGCTGGAATTATGGGACGGACAAAAGCTTTTGTATCGGGATTTCGGAGAGCTTTTATTTACCCATTTCGGTTTGAGCGGTCCTTTGGCTTTATCTGCCAGTGCCTATGCAACAGAGTTGCTGGAAAAGCGGGAATTGCATTTGTATATTGATTTGAAACCGGCGCTTGATATGAGGACTCTGGAGCAGAGAGTATTGCGGGATTTTGCCAAAGCGCAGAACAAAAGCCTGAAGAATGCTCTGTCGGAGCTTTTTCCGGTAAAGCTGATTCCCTTTGTGATAGACAGAGCGGGCCTGTCTGAAGACAAGAAGGTGCACGACATCAGCAAACAGGAGCGCCGTGCCCTTTTGCAGGCTACCAAAGCCTTTCCGTTTCGTGTAACGGGCAGCCGGGGATTTAAGGAAGCCGTCATTACCAGGGGCGGCGTAGATACGAAAGAAGTAAATCCGAAGACCATGGAATCCAAGCTGGTCAAGGGTCTGTATTTTGCCGGAGAAGTTTTGGATTTGGATGCCTTAACAGGCGGATACAATTTACAGATCGCATGGTCAAGCGCCTGGAGCGCAGGAAGGAATATCGAATATGTATAATATAGCCATCGACGGTCCGGCGGGCGCCGGAAAATCAACTATTGCCAAGCGCCTGAGTAAAGAGCTGGGCTTTGTCTATGTGGATACGGGAGCAATGTACAGAGCCTTGGCACTGTATTTTATTCGGGCAGGAATCGACGCAAAGGAGGAAAAGAAAATCTGCGCTGCCCTTGACAAGCTGCAGGTGGATATCGCTTACGGAGATGAGGGGCAGATAGTCTTATTAAACGGCGAAGATGTCAGTGCACAGATACGCGGAGAGGCGGTAGGAGGGGTGGCAAGCGCCATCAGTGTATATAAGCCCGTTCGTGAAAAACTTTTGGGTCTGCAGCGGGAGCTGGCAGCCAGGAATGATGTGGTGATGGACGGCAGGGACATCGGCAGCTTTGTTTTGCCTCACGCGGATTTAAAAATATATTTAAGCGCTTCTCCTGAAGTGCGTGCCCGCCGCAGGGTTCTGGAAATGCGGGAAAAGGGAATGGAACTTGACTTTGACCATACCCGAAAAGAGATTGAAGCGCGGGATACACGGGATATGCAAAGAGAAGTGGCTCCTTTAATCAAAGCGGAGGATGCGGTATTTATCGATTCTTCAGAAATGAATATTGATGCGGTGGTAGAAAGGATTAAGAGCTTGTTGGGCAAGCGTTGAAAGGGGAAAATGCGAAAAATCACAAAAGCAAAATCCGCCGGTTTTTGTTTCGGCGTGGAAAAAGCGGTGGATAAGGTGTATACGGAAATCGCCAAAGGTAAAAAGGTGTATACCCTCGGTCCCATTATTCATAACCAGGAAGTGGTCAAGGATATGCATGAAAAAGGGGTAGAGGTGCTTGAGGGAACGGAGCACGTAGAAGAGTTGAAAAAGTCCGGTAAATCCGGAACCCTGGTGATACGTTCTCACGGCGTTTCCAAGGCGGTGCATGAAAACTGTATGAAATCGGGGCTGGAAGTGGTGGATGCTACCTGCCCTTATGTCAAAAAAATTCATCGCATTGTAGAAAAACAGGCGACACAGGGGGACTGTGTTATCATCATCGGGAATCCGAAGCATCCGGAGGTAGAGGGTATTCGAGGCTGGGGAAATCAGGACACCTTTGCCATTGACGGTCTGGAAGAGTTTTTACATTTAAAGCTGCCGAAAGATAAAAAGCTCTCTATCGTGGCACAGACAACATATAATCATATAAAATTCAAAGAAATTGTTGATAAAATTGTGGAATTGGGTTATAGTATAAAGTGCTTTAACACTATTT
>JBGZHY010000123.1:0-28100 GCA_041848045.1 Lachnospiraceae bacterium | reverse complement strand
GTTTACCATGGAGAACAGACCGAGAACCAGAAATCTGGGGGTACATAAGACTTGGGAGGAGCGTCCTTCTTTCCTTAAGGAAATAGAGGTATATCTGCTGAAAAACGGCGGACGCGTCGGCAATCCGGCAGTGGTGGCGGAAAGCAATGAGATTCCGTGGACCTACACCTTTAAGAATCTGCCGTTTTATGAGGCGGACGGCGTAACGCAGATTGATTACTCCGTCAAGGAAGTAAACGGCCTGGGCTTTAAGGTTACGATAAAGCGCAGCGAGCTTCTTGTGGACCCTATGGACAGTCTGCATACGGATTTGTATTTTGAGGTGCATAATGCTATTGCAAGCAATGCCGGAGGAGGCGGCGGCGGAAGAGCCGGAGGCGGCTCCGTGCTGCAGCGCTTTGTCAATGAAGGCGCGCAGAGCCCTGTGTCGCCTGAAGAAGCGCTTCCTCCTCAGGAGGGAGGACTTGCAAGTTCTTCGGAAGCGGGAGAGGAGAATACGGGAAGCCTTATGCTGTCCGGCGTTCCGAAAACCGGCGACGACAGCAACATATGGATGTATGTGCTGACGCTGCTGGCGGGCACGGCTTTTACGGTTTTCCTGCTGTTGGCAAAGAGAAGAAGCAAAGATAAAAAGTCTTAAGATTGTAAAGGAGTTCGGGCGAGGCGGAAGCTTTGCCCGGACTTTTTTCTTAAACTCAAGATTAAGTATTGTATGTCAGAGCGCTGTTGTATATAATGATAACAAATGCGTTTGAGAAAATATTTTTGAGAGAAAAGGACTTGGTACAGCATGTTTGGAATGTTTGGATTGGTTTCAAATGATATCGGAATTGATTTGGGAACAGCCAGTATCCTGGTATATATTAAGGGGAAAGGCGTGGTTTTAAAGGAACCCAGCGTAGTTGCCATAGATAAAGATACCAATAAGATTCTGGCAATCGGCGAAGAGGCAAGGCTGATGATCGGAAGGACGCCGGGGAATATCATCGCCGTCAGACCTCTGCGAAAGGGTGTTATCAGTGATTATACCGTGACCAAGAAGATGGTCAGCTATTTTATTGACAAGGCGGTGGGAAAGAGAACCTTCCGCAAGCCCCGCATTGCGGTGTGTATTCCGTCCGGCGCTACGGAGGTGGAGCGCAAGGCGGTGGAGGATGCCACTTATGCGGCGGGAGCCAGGGAGGTATCCATCATTGAGGAGCCGGTAGCGGCAGCCATCGGTGCGGGCATTGATATTGCAAAGGCCTGCGGCAACATGATTGTAGATATCGGCGGCGGTACGGCGGATATTGCGGTGATTTCACTGGGAGGTACGGTAGTCAGTACGTCCATTAAGGTGGCAGGCGATGATTTCGACGAAGCCCTGGTCAGACATATGCGCAAGAAGCACAATTTGCTGATCGGCGAGAGAACCGCAGAAGAGATTAAGATTAACATCGGCGGCGCTTACAAAAGACCGGAGCAGCTGACCATGGAGGTCAGGGGGAGGAACCTGGTGACGGGACTGCCAAAGACCATCGTGGTAACCAGTGATGAAACTCTGGAAGCTTTGCTGGAGCCGGCTATGCAGATTGTGGATGCGGTGCATTATGTTTTGGAAAGAACACCGCCGGAGCTTGCGGCGGATATTTATGACAGAGGTATTGTGCTGACGGGAGGCGGCGCCCTGTTGTCCGGCTTGGATGATTTGATTGAGGAAAAAACGGGTATACAGACCATCATTGCCGAGGAACCTTTGACGGCAGTGGCCATCGGAACCGGTAAATTTATCGAGTACCGCCATGCGGACGAAGAGGATAAGAGAAGGATGTAAGGAAATGCTGCGTGTAAACGGATACGTTGACAGAATTATATTTCGCAATGCGGAAAACGGATACACTGTATTGTCCTTAGACTGCGGTGAAAAGTCCTTGAGTTTGGTGGGAACATTCAATTATATCAATGAGGGCGAGTATATCAGCGCCGAAGGAGAGACGAAGCTGCACCCTAGTTATGGGGAGCAGCTTCTCGTTCATTCCTATCAGATTGAGCGGCCTGAGGATGCGAAAAATATAGAGAAATATCTGGGTTCCGGAGCCTTTAAAGGCGTGGGAGCGGCGCTGGCAAAGCGCATTGTGGAGAAGTTTAAAGGGGATACTCTGCGTATTCTGGAAAGGGAGCCGGAGCGGCTTTCGGAAGTAAAGGGCATCAGTGAAAAGATGGCGATGGCTATCGGCGAGCAGGTTGAAGAAAAGAAGGATATGTCGGAAGCGATGCTCTTTCTGCAAAAATACGGCGTCAGCATGAAGCTTTCGGCAAAGATATATAAGGAATACGGCAGCTCGCTGTATGGCGTCATCACGGAAAATCCCTATAAGCTGGCGGACGATATATCCGGTGTGGGATTTAAGATTGCGGATGATATTGCCGCCAAAGTCGGTATTCAAAAGGATGCGGCTTTCCGTATTAAATCGGGGCTGGTTTATATTTTGAACACGGCGGCTTTAAGCGGTCATGTCTATCTGCCCATGGAGGAGGCGCTAAAGCACACGGCAGAGCTTTTAGGGCTGGATATGGCGGACATCAGCGAGCATATTCTGGATATGCAGATGGAAAAACGCATTGTGGTTAAGAAGATGTCCGATTTTAATGCGGTATACAGCGCGCATTATTATTATATGGAGCTAAATTGCGCCAAGATGCTGCACGATATTGATATTCGTTCCCATGAGGATATGGATAAGGTCTGCGAGGCGCTGGCGGAGGTGGAAAAAAGTGCCGGCATCTGCCTGGATGAGTTGCAGAGAAAGGCTGTTATCGAGGCGGTATATTCGGGGCTGCTCATTATTACGGGGGGACCGGGAACCGGAAAGACAACGGTGATCAACAGCATTATCCGTTATTTTGAAGACAAGCATATGGAAGTGGCACTGGCGGCGCCGACGGGGCGGGCGGCAAAGCGTATGACGGAGGCCACGGGGCATGAAGCAAGAACCATACACCGGCTTTTGGAAATCAACGGTATGCCGGAGGAGGAAGGAAGCGCCGAGGAGCGCTATGCACTCTTGTTTGAGCGCAATGAGAGTAATCCTCTGGAGGCGGATGTGGTCATCATCGACGAGGTCAGCATGGTGGATATCGGGTTGTTTTATGCGCTTTTAAAGGCAGTGTCCGTGGGGACAAGGCTGATTCTGGTGGGGGACACCAATCAGCTTCCCAGCGTGGGTCCCGGCAATGTACTGAAGGATATGATTGCATCGGATTGCTTCAATGTGGTGGTGCTGCACCAGATTTACAGGCAGGCACTGGGCAGCGACATCATTGTGAATGCCCATAAAATGATTGATGAAGAGCCTATTGATCTGCATAAAAAAAGCGAAGACTTTGTTTTTATTGCAAGAGAGGAACCGGAGCGGGTTATTTCGGTTATTCTGACCTTGTTAAAGGAGAAGCTGCCTCCTTATTTACGATGTAAAAGCAATGATATACAGGTAATGAGCCCCATGCGAAAGGGTGTTTTGGGGGTGGAGCGCCTGAATCTGATTTTGCAGGAGCACCTGAATCCGCCTTTGCGGGGCAAGGAGGAAAAAAGCTTCGGCGATTTGACCCTGCGGGTAGGGGATAAGGTGATGCAGGTTAAAAACAATTATCAGCTGGAATGGAAGGTCAGGGACGATAGAGGGAATATCAGAGAGAGCGGCATGGGGGTGTATAACGGTGATGTGGGGATTGTCAGAAGTATAGATCTGTATGAGGAAAGCATTGCGGTGGAGTATGATGACAAGCGAGTGGCGGAATACGATTTTTCCATGGTGGGGGAGTTGGAGCTTGCTTATGCGATTACGGTGCATAAATCCCAGGGAAGCGAATATCCGGCGGTGATTATCCCACTGTTTCGGGGGCCCCGCCTGCTGATGTCCAGAAATTTGATTTATACGGCGGTAACCAGAGCAAAGTCCATGGTGGTCTTGGTCGGCAGCGGAGAATCCTTTTATGAAATGGTGGGGAATACACTGGAGATGAAGCGTTTTTCCGGCTTGGATGAACGGATTCAGGAGCTGGCGCTGTAAAAAGCCCTTTCTTAAGATTGACTATTCCGAGGATATACGATATATTGTATGTACAAGAAACTTGCTATGTATGTATTTTATATAAATCAGCATAAGTATTATAAGCAGGGAGGTATAAACTATGCAGTGTAAGAATTGTGGAAACGAATTATCGGAGAGTACGAAATTCTGCAGTAACTGCGGTGAGAAGGTAGAGCGGGAAGCTGCGGCGGAAGTTGCAGGAGCAGTGGAAGCCGAAGCCGAGAAAGTCACGGAAGTTATAGAGCAGGAAGCACCGAAGGCGGAGGCGGCTGTGGAAGCAGCAGAGGCAGAGGTGACGGAAGCGGCAGATTCTGCGGCGGAGAAACTTACGGAAGCCGTAGAGCAGGAAGCATCGAAGGCGGAGGCGGCTGTGGAAACTGCGGAGGCAGAGGTGGTGGAAGCGGCAGATTCTGCGGCAGAGAAACTTACGGAAGCCGTAGAGCAGGAAGCACCGAAGGCGGAGGCGGCTGTGGAAACGGCAGTAGCAGAAGCGGGCGCCGTGGCAGGTGCAGCAGCCGGACAGGTGCAGGAGGCGGCAAAGCAGGCAGGAGAAGAAGTAAGCTCTGCGGCGCGGCAGATGGGAGATAAGGTGGAGGCAAAAGCGGAAGCCTTTGGGCAGAAAGCCCAGTCTGCTCCGAATGTGGGGACGAAGCCGCCGAAAAAGAAGTCTAAAGCCGGTCTGTTTATCGCTATTGTGGCGCTTGTACTGGTGCTTCTCATCGGTCTTTTGGCAGTCTTTGCCAAGGGACTTGGTAATTTCTTCAAGAGAACCTTCAGCTCTGCAAAGTCTTACCAGCAGTATATTGAAAAGCGTGAAGCTAAGAACTTTGCTGCTGATTTTGCGGATTTTTATGATGCCTACATAGCGATTTCCAAGAAGGGTTACGAAAAGCCGTCAGAGGGAACGGTAAAGGTAAGTATCGGAGAAGAGGCAAAGACTTTGTATGATGAAACCATAGGCGCCTATGAGGATGTGGATATTTCCTGGCTTGAGAACTTTAGCCTGGACTACAAGATGGCGATAGGGGATGAAGCGTACAGTGTTGATGCGAGCTTCGCATTAAATGATGTGCATTTGCTGGCAATGGAGATGTTTGTAAATCCGCAGAGCGTATACATGCTTTTGCCGGAGCTTTCGGAAGAGGCTCTTTATGTGGATGCGGAGTCCGCCGGTATGAATGTAATGGATATCACTGCCGTGAAAGAGATGTACGATGCCTTTCCGGAAGGCAAAAAGCTGGAAAATGTGATGAACCGGTATACGGCAATATTGATAGACGGCATCGGTTCAGCCAAAAAGAGCAAGGAAAAGGTGAGTGCAAGCGGTATCAGCCAAAGTGTCTACAAATTGGAGGCAAAGTATGACGCGGAAGATTTGGAGAAGGTTTATGAAAAAATGTTGGATACGGCTATAGAGGATGAGGAATTAAAGGAGATTATCGTTGCCGTGGGAGATGCTGCCGGTAAGACAAGCATGGTTTATCCGTATGGCGGTATGGCTTACAGCAGTGCAGACGGTGAAGATCTCTATGACAGCTTTATTGCAGATTTGGAAAGTGCAAAGGAGAATTTGAGTGTAGATGAGGATACGGAGTTGATTCTGACCACCTGGGTGGACGGCAGCGGTAAGGTCATCGGAAGAAAGGTGGAAAATATTGATTCTGTGACGAGCCGGACCCAGACCTATCTCATGCCGAGAAAGGGGACCAAGTTCGGTCTGTTGATGGAGAGTGCCGTGGATGAAGAGCTTGTATATACTCTGGAAGGCGAAGGAAAACTGTCCGGCGGCAAAGTAAGCGGCGATTTTACTATGCAGAGCGGATACACGGAGGACAGCTTCAATATCCAGGTAGAAGACTTTAACTACAGTGCTTTCAAGAAAGGAAAGATAGAGTTGAAGGCAAACTTCAGCATGAGTGTGGAGGATACGGAGTATCTGCCGTTGGATCCGAATGCGCTGGTGATTTATCTTGATGTCAATACGGACGGCCTTGAAACGGACGGACGCCTTACTCTGGAGTACGATGAGGAAATGCTCGCCGAGATGAGCGTGACAAGCAAAGAGCTCAAGAAAGCAAGCGTAAAAGAAATTGAAGAGGGTGTGGACGTGCAGGATCAGACGGCGATCAGTGCATGGGCTTCCGAGGCGGACTTTTCGCCGCTTATCGAAGCCTTGCGCGAAGCGGGGGTACCGGATGAGATTGTGGATCCTATAGAAGAAACGATACAATATATGCAATAACTGAACATCAGGGTTGGAATGATACGGATAGAACATATACAAAAAAGTTATAAGGATAAAGTCGTTTTGAAAGATATTTCTTTTGCAATGACTGAGGGAAGCTGTGTGGGAATTCTGGGCGGAAACGGAAGCGGAAAGACCACACTGCTTTCCGTTTTGGCGGGTGTTTTAAAGGCCTGTCGGGGGCATTTTTTCTATGGGGAAAGGGACTTGCTGCAGAATCGGAAGCAGCTTCGGGAGCTGGTGGGGCTGGTTCCCCAAAACAATCCGCTGATAGAGGAGCTCAGTGCCTATGACAATCTGCGCCTGTGGTATGAGAAGAAGGCTTTGGAGCATGCCGTCAGAGAGGGTGTGGTTCGTATGCTGGGGGTAGATGCTTTTCTAAAAAAGCCTGTACATACCCTAAGCGGCGGAATGAAAAAGCGCCTCGCCCTGGCCTGCGCAGTGGCGGATAATCCCCGCATTTTGCTGATGGATGAACCGTCGGCAGCGCTGGATATTGTGTGCAAGGAAAATATTCATCGCTACATTCGGGAGCACCTTGGAGCAGGAGGCAGCGTTTTGCTGGTGACCCATGATTTGAGCGAGTTGGATTTATGCGACAAGCACTATATTCTGCGGGAGGGCGTCTTGCGGGAATATCGCTATGACGGAGATACGGAGCGCCTTGCCGCTCTTTTGGAATAGGGGTGTATATGGGCGGCAGATATTTATTTTTGCAGTTGAAAAAGGCTTTGCGGGCTTTGCCTCTTGTATTCTGCACTACTCTGGCTTTATGCGGGGCGCTTCTTGCTCTGGCCTACATGATATTTTACGTGCATGCCGCAGGAGAACGGGAGCAGAAGGTGCGGGTTGCCATTGTGGGAGAGGAGCAAAATTCCTATTTGGGTATCGGCATCGGGCTGATACAGAATCTGGACAGTTCCCGCTTTAATATTGATTTTGTTTCCATGGAAGAAGAGGCGGCGAAAGAAGCGTTGAGCAGAGGAGAAATTGTCGGGTACCTGCTGGTGGATGATGAATTTATCGAAGGGCTGGGCAGGGGAGAGAATATCCCTCTTTTGTATGTAACCAATGCAGTGGGAACGGGATTGACGGATGCTCTGATGCGGGAAGTGTCGGATTTGATTTCCGTGACCATCATACATGCGGAAAAAGCGATTTATGCCATGCAGGACTATGTGCTGGAACAGGGACCTGCGGAACGTCTGGCGGAGGCGACGGATAAGATGAATCTGCGGATGATTTCTGCCGTGGTCAAGCGGAGCAACCTGTACGAAACCCGAATTTATGATGTTTACCAAAAAACGCCGGTGGCTGTATACTATGCTTCCGGTCTGCTGGTATTTTTTTTGCTGGTCTGGGGTGGAAATGCCGTTCTGATACTGGGCAGGAAGGATCGGCTGCTGCATCGGCTGCTGGAAGCAAAGGGCTGTTCGGCGCTTTGGCAGACTGCGGGAGAATACCTTTCTCTTTGTGTGATTTTACTGCTGCAGTACGGAACGGTGCTGGCTCTTGCCTCGACTGCGGCGACCTGTTTTTCTATGGATATGTCGAGCCTGGGCTTTGAGATTTCTTTTCCGGCGATGTTTTGGTATGGACTTCCGGTGCTTGGCATGGTGGCGGCATTGCATTTTTGCCTCTATGAGGCTGTTTCCTCCGGCACGACGTCTTTGCTCCTGTCTTTACTGCTGTCTTTGCTTCTTGCCTATGTTTCGGGCTGCTTCTATCCCTTAAGCTTTTTTCCGGAGTCCCTGCTTCGGTTTTCGGCTCTTTTGCCGAGTACTCTGGGCTTGTCTTATTTACGGGAAAGCATGTATTACGCCGTTCCTGGGGAGGGGCTGCCGTTTATCATCCTGTATACTCTGGTATTTTTGGGCATTGCCCTCGGGCTGCGGTACAGAAGCATTGCAAAGGTAAGGTAGAGATAAATGGGTAGATGCAGAAAAATATGGATCTGGTATATCATGCTGAATAAGAGGCTGTTGAAACGATACAGCTTCCTTGTGCTGCTTGTTTTTCTCCCCCTGCTTGCCCTTGCCTTTCATTTTGTGGGCAAGCAAGACAGCGGTGTGCTGTCGGTGGCTGTATACGGAGAGGATGCTTCTTCGAAGGAGATGATAGAAGCTTTGCTGGAGGAAGACAGTGTTGTACGCTTTTCTTTGGCTCCAAGTGAAGAAAAGGCCATGGAAGAGCTGCGTATGGGAAAACTGGACAGCCTGTGGATTTTCCCGAAGGATATGCCTGCACGAATGGCGGACGCCGCCGATGGAGGCGGAAAGCTGGTGAAGGTGGTGGAAGCCGAGGACAGCGTGCTGCTGCGCTTAAGCCGGGAAAAGCTGTATGCGGTGCTGTTTCCCGCCTTGTCCGAGGCGATTTATAAGCAGTTTATGCAGGAAGAATTTGCGGCGGAAGCAAAATCTTACTATGAAAGAGTGCAGATTACGGGAAGCCTGGTGGAATTTGCGTTTTTGGAAGGCGAGGGCTATGCCGCAGCACAGGAGAGAAATCCGTCTTATCTGCTTTCGCCCCTGCGGGGATTGATGGCTGTGTGGCTGTTGCTTTGCGGTTTTGCCGCCAATCTGTATTTTATACAGGATAAAGAAGGGGGACTGTTTGCAGGCTTTTCTTATACAAGCCGGAAGTATCTGCCCTTTTTATATCAATTTGCCATACTTTTGCAGCTGACAGCCTTGTTTGCGCTTGCCCTTGTGCTTGCCGGTCTGTGGACGGAGGGAAGCAGAGAGATTCCCGCCCTCCTCTTGTTTGTGGCGGCAAGCATAGGTTTTTGTAATTTATGCCGTCTGTTGTTTCGGAAGATATCCGTACTGGCTTGTGTGATTCCCATATGCTTAATCCTGTTTGTGGCCCTGAGTCCGATTTTTGCGGATGTAGGTATACGGAGCCTGCAGTACGGGAACCCGGTATATTATTACCTGAATTTGGTGCACAGCCGGCATTTGCTGTACCCGTATCTGCTGTATATCGGAGTGCTTTATGCCGCAGGCTTTGTTTTGGAGTAGGGGGAGAATATGCAGATAAAACATATGGCGGGACAATGGGGGAAATGGCTGGAAAACAGCCTGTTTCCACTGCGTTGCCCGTGCTGTCTTGAGCCTGTGGAAGACGGGAGTTACGGCATTTGTTCTTCTTGTCTTTCACAGCTGCGTCCGGTGCAGGAGCCTTTTTGCCTGCGCTGCGGCAGACATATAGAAAGGGAGGACGAGGCTTACTGCGACGAATGCCTTCTTCATCCGAAAAGCTTTGCCGGCGGCTTTCCTCTGCTGCGTTATGACGGCGTTTCGGCGCCCATTATGTACGATATCAAGTATCAAAATAAACGAGAGTACATCGGGGTGTTCGCAAAGATGATTGCCGGAAGGTGGGGAAGCCGGATTCGGGCGGCGCGGATTGACTGGATTATACCGGTTCCGCTGCACCGTGAAAGGCTGCGGGAGAGGGGATATAATCAAGCCCTTTTGCTGGCAAAGGATATCAGTGCCTGCCTGGACATCCCCCTGCGGGAGGACGTCCTGTGCAGAATGAAGAACACCAGGGCACAGAAAGCCTTGGGACCCGGAGAGCGTCTTGCCAACTTAAAAGAAGCTTTTGTGTGTCGGCAGGAGCTTTTGCATACAGGGGAATTTATCGGTAAAAATATTTTACTGGCGGATGATATCTATACCACGGGGGCGACGGTGGAGGCCTGTACCCTGGCGCTACAAAATCTGGGCGTTGGCAAGGTCTATTATACCAGTATTTGTATTGCGGAGATGGAGTCCTGAAGGGGGACTTCTCTTCGCAAAAATATATTGACGGACAGGGCGCTTTGTGCTATATTACAGGAGATAGAGAAGGTCGGGGTCTTTTTTTTTTGACCAAAAAAAGACCTGCAACAAAAATAAGTGGAGGTGTTACCGTGCGTACAAAAATAACTCTGGCTTGTACAGAATGCAAGCAGCGTAACTATAATACGACCAAGGACAAGAAAGCCCATCCTGATCGTATGGAAACAAAGAAATATTGTAGATTCTGCAAGAGTCATACAATGCACAAGGAAACAAAGTAGGGGACTGTACAATGGCTGAACAAGGCAAAGAGAAGAAACCAAACTTTTTCAAGGGTCTGAAGGCTGAATACAGAAAGATTATCTGGCCGAACAGAGAGGATATTGCAAAACAAACAACAGCGGTGCTGGTGTGTTCGCTTATACTCGGTGCGATAATAGCCGGTCTTGATTTCGCCTTTAAAACAGGATTTGGCTTGATCATTAAGTAGAGAAGGAGTATGTATGGCGCAAGCAGAATGGTATGTGGCTCATACTTACTCGGGCTACGAGAATAAGGTAAAAGCGGATATAGAAAAGACAATCAAAAACAGAGGTTTGGAGGAGCAGATTTTGGAGGTCTGCGTTCCGATGCAGTCCGTGGTGGAAATCAAAAACGGTGCGGAGAAGACCTCGGATAAGAAGCTTTTTCCGGGCTATGTGCTTGTACACATGGTAATGAATGATGAAACCTGGTACGTGGTGCGCAACACCAGAGGGGTTACCGGTTTTGTGGGACCCGGCAGCAAGCCGGTGGCATTAACCATAGACGAGATATACAATTTGGGACTCGGCAATCTGCCGGGTGCTTCCGTACAGGCCAAGAAGGTACTTGTAGACTTTAAGGTCGGCGATTTGATAGTGGTGACAAAAGGGCCTTGGGAGGGCACGACGAGCAGTATTACGGCTGTCAATGAGCAAAAGAAGAGCGTTTCTTTAAATGTAGAAATGTTCGGCAGGGAAACCAAAGTAGAAATCGGTTTCTCCGATATCAAAAAATGTTAAAACGCAAGTTTTACAGATACTATACAAACACGTGCTTCGTTAAAGAGGAAGCGTGGGAGGGATTATCCCGACATTACCACAAGGAGGTGCCAAAATGGCAAAGAAAGTAACAGGATATATTAAATTACAGATTCCGGCAGGCAAGGCGACACCGGCTCCGCCTGTTGGTCCGGCATTGGGTCAGCATGGTGTAAACATTGTAGAGTTTACCAAGCAGTTCAATGCAAGAACGGCAGATCAGGGCGATCTGATTATACCGGTGGTTATCACGGTTTATGCAGACAGAAGTTTTACCTTTATCACCAAGACTCCTCCTGCGGCTGTATTGCTGAAGAAGGCCTGCGGCTTAAAGTCAGGCTCCGGCGTTCCAAACAAGACCAAGGTGGCAACGATTACCAGAGCAAAGCTGGAAGAGATTGCGGCTTTGAAGATGCCGGATTTGAATGCGGCAAGCTTGGATGCGGCAGTGAGCATGATTGCAGGTACGGCTCGTTCAATGGGCATTACGGTACAGGACTAATTTAGGAGGAAGTTAAAGATGAAACGTGGAAAGAGATATTTGGAAGCTGCTAAATTAGTTGATCGTGCAAACCTCTATGACGTAGCGGAAGCTATCACACTTATTAAAAAAACAGCAGTTGCAAAATTTGATGAAACAGTAGAGTTACATATTCGTACAGGTTGTGACGGACGTCATGCCGACCAGCAAATCAGAGGCGCGGTTGTATTGCCGCACGGTACCGGTAAGACGGTTCGTATCCTCGTATTTGCAAAGGGTGCAAAGGTGGACGAGGCGCTTGCGGCAGGTGCGGATCATGTGGGCGGCGAGGAGCTGATTCCGAAGATTCAGAACGACGGATGGCTTGATTTTGATGTGGTTGTGGCAACACCGGATATGATGGGCGTTGTGGGACGTCTGGGTAAGGTGCTGGGTCCTAAGGGACTTATGCCAAACCCTAAGGCAGGTACCGTAACCATGGATGTGACAAAGGCGATTGAGGATATTAAGGCGGGTAAGGTGGAATACCGTCTAGATAAGACAAACATCGTGCATGTTCCTCTTGGAAAGGCTTCTTTCGGCGAGGATCAGCTCAAGGATAACTTCCAAGCCATCATTGATGCCGTAATCAAGGCAAAGCCGAGTGCCGTAAAGGGTGCATATTTAAAGAGCGTTATCATAACCACAACCATGGGTCCGGGAATCAGACTCAATGTTGCAAAGTTAATGGCTTAAGAACAAAAAAACTTGACATTGTGCCTGCATAATGTTAGGATAACACACAGTATTGACTGCCAAAGACAGTAGGTGCCGCAAGGCATAAGTGGAAAACGCCTACCGAGGATAGTAAAGAGCTTATCAGCTTACTTGTTATCAGTATGCCTCGTTGTCTGTGGATGACGGGGCATTTTTTGTATCAGGCAAGTGACCTCCCGCAGTGATACTTAATAAAATAAGGAGGAATGGAAATGGCAAAGATTGAATTAAAGCAACCGGTAGTGAAGGAAATCTCCGAGCTTTTGGACGGTGCCGCTTCCGCAGTAGTGGTAGATTACCGCGGTCTGACGGTAGAGCAGGACACACAGCTTCGTAAAAGCCTGAGAGAAGCGGGTGTGATCTACAAGGTTTACAAAAACACCATGATTCGTTTCGCTACAAAGGGAACTGCTTTTGAAGGTCTGGATCCGTATTTGGAAGGACCTACCGCCTTGGCTGTATCCAAAGAGGATGCGACAGCTCCTGCAAGAATTTTGCAGAAGTTTGCAAAGACCGCTCCTGTTTTGGAACTGAAGGCAGGCGTGGTGGAAGGAACCACCTACGATACGGCAGGCATTAAGCAAATCGCAGAGATACCGTCCAGAGAAGAGCTTCTCGGAAGACTCTTGGGAAGTATCCAGTCACCGGTTACGAACTTCGCCCGTGTGCTTAAGCAGATTGCAGAAAAGGCAGAGGCGTAGTAAGGAATTTATCCTATCGGGATACAGAAGAATGACAAATTCGTTTGAAATCAAATAACAATGGAGGAATATTATAATGGCAAAGTTGACAACTGCAGAGTTTATCGAAGCAATTAAAGAGTTATCCGTATTAGAGTTGAACGAGCTGGTAAAGGCTTGTGAGGAAGAGTTTGGCGTATCCGCAGCGGCAGGCGTTGTGGTAGCTGCAGCGCCGGGTGCAGGTGCAGCGGTTGAGGAGAAGACGGAATTTGACGTTGAGTTGACAGAGGTTGGCTCAGAGAAGGTTAAGGTTATTAAGGTGGTTCGTGAGGCGACCGGACTTGGCCTGAAGGAAGCAAAGGATCTCGTTGACGGTGCTCCTAAGCTGCTTAAGACAGAGGTTTCCAAGGAAGAGGCTGACAAGCTGAAGGCTGACCTTGAGGCTGTCGGTGCAAAGGTTACATTGAAGTAAGACAGACAAACAGATTTCCCGTCGGTATATCCGGCGGGTTTTTTGCGTCTTCGGGCAGCAAAAAAGGAAGCGTTTTGCGCTTCCCTCAGGCTTATTTTTTGAATAATTTGGCGAAGAATCCTTTTTTTGCCGGAGGCGTTACGATACCGCCGCGGACGCTTTTGATTTCGGTAATATATATTCCGCTGATAACAACCTTCGCTTCCGTTTTTAGGGGCAGGCTTTGGAACACCTTTTCATCCGCCATCAAGGTCATCACCTTGGGACCTACCTTTGCCTTTACCACCGGAATCTTTGTCCAGCGCAGATATTTCGGCATCTGTTCATACACAATCTTCGGCAGTCCGGAATCTTTTACTTTCATCTTCTTCTTATCAATGACAAGCATACTGACCGTTTGCTTGTGTGCCTCCAAAGCAGCCTGCTGCTCGGCTTGTCTGCTCTGCAGTCTTTGTCCTATAAAATAAAGAGCAACCAGTGCGGCCAGCAAAATCAGCAAGATCACCGCCACAATCGTAATCAAGGTATTTGACAATATTGTGTCCTCCGTTTTTATGTATTCTGCCCGACAGGGCTCAGTCGGTAACAATTATAGCAAAAATCGGGGAAAAAAGCAAGTAATTTGCTTGACGTGTTGACAGGATTGTGTTATTATGAAATTTGCACTATTGTGGGCTATTGTGCATTTTTGTTACTTTATAGATATGATAGCGCATATTTATAAAAATACAAGTATTAAATTTTTAGATAGGGGTGAAACGTCAATGGAAAGAAGCAAGATGCGTCCCATTCAATCCGGGAAAAGCGTGAGAATGAGTTTCTCCAAGCAGAAGGAAGTCCTGGAGATGCCGAATTTGATAGAGATTCAGAAGGATTCCTATCAGTGGTTTCTTCATGATGGATTAAAGGAAGTATTTCGTGATATTTTTCCGATATCCGACTTTGCGGGACATTTGAGTTTGGATTTTGTCGATTTTACATTGTGCAAGAATGAGGTAAAATATTCCATCGAAGAATGCAAGGACAGAGATGCGACTTACGCGGCGCCGCTGAAAGTAAAGGTCAGATTAAGCAACAAAAACAAAGACGAAATCAGCGAGCACGAGATTTATATGGGTGAGCTTCCGCTGATGACGGACACGGGTTCTTTTGTCATTAACGGAGCGGAGCGCGTGATTGTAAGCCAGTTGGTACGTTCCCCGGGAATCTATTATACAGCAGCACACGATAAAATAGGAAAAGAGTTGTACTCCAGCCAGGTGATTCCGAACAGAGGGGCATGGCTCGAATATGAAACGGATTCCAATGACATTTTTTATGTTCGTGTAGACAGGACCAGAAAGGTGCCGGTAACGGTATTGATCCGTGCCCTGGGCATTGGAAAAAATAATGAGATTATAGAGATGTTCGGTGAAGAACCGAAGATTATGGCGAGCCTTGCCAAGGATCCGACGGAGGATTACGGTCAAGGCATTTTGGAGTTGTTTAAAAAAATCAGGCCGGGCGAGCCTTTGTCCGTGGACAGCGCACAGAGTCTGCTGCAGGGTATGTTCTTCGACCCCAGAAGATATGATCTTGCCAGAGTAGGGCGCTACAAATTCAATAAAAAGCTGCATTTTTCCAACCGTATTGCAGGGCGCACCTTGGCGGAGGATGTGGTGGATATGGAAACCGGCGAGGTTTTGGCAAGTGCCGGAGAAGTATTGAGTCGGAGCTCGGCGGCAGCCATTCAAAATGCCGGAGTACCTTACGTATGGGTATTCGGCAATGAGAAGAAAGAGGAGGGAGAGGGCAGAAAGTTAAAGATACTCTCCAACCTGATGGTAGATATCAGGAGTCATGTAGATATTGAGCATCCGGAGGAGCTCGGCATTACGGAGCTGGTATTCTATCCGAAGCTGCAGGAGCTGATGGGGCAGGCGGAAAGCCGGGAAGAGCTCCTTACTTTGCTGCGCAGAAATACGGCTTCGTTGGTGCCGAAGCATATTACCAAGCAGGATATTTTTGCCTCCATCAACTACAATATGTGTATTGAAGCGGGCATCGGCAGCAAGGACGACATCGACCACCTGGGAAACAGGCGTATCCGTGCCGTAGGCGAGCTTTTGCAGAATCAGTACCGTATCGGTCTGTCCAGAATGGAGAGAGTGGTGCGGGAGCGTATGTCCACCCAGGACATAGACGGCATTACACCGCAGTCCTTAATCAATATCAAGCCGGTAACGGCATCGGTAAAGGAGTTTTTCGGAAGCTCCCAGCTGTCCCAGTTCATGGACCAGAACAATCCTTTGTCCGAATTGACGCATAAAAGACGTTTGTCAGCCCTCGGTCCCGGCGGTCTTTCCAGAGATAGAGCCGGATTTGAGGTGCGTGACGTACATTATACACATTATGGGCGTATGTGCCCGATTGAAACGCCGGAAGGTCCGAATATCGGACTGATCAACTCCCTTGCCAGCTTTGCCAGGGTGAATGAGTACGGCTTTATTGAGGCGCCTTACAGGGTGGTTGACAAAAGCGCCGATCCGGGAAACCCTGTGGTAACGGATGAGGTGATTTACCTGACGGCGGATGAGGAAGACGACTATGTGGTGGCCCAGGCGAATGAACCGCTGGACGAGGACGGCCATTTTGTACATGCCAATGTTTCCGGAAGATATAAGGATGAAACCTCCGAGTTCCAGAAGAAGAATGTGGACTTGATGGACGTTTCGCCAAGAATGGTCTTTTCCGTTGCAACCAGCATGATTCCTTTCCTGGAAAATGACGATGCAAACCGTGCCCTGATGGGTTCCAACATGCAGCGTCAGGCAGTGCCTTTGATGATTACGGAGGCGCCGGCGGTGGGAACGGGTATGGAAGCCACGGCGGCGGTAGACTCCGGCGTATGCGTGATCGCCAAGTATGCCGGCGAGGTTATCCACAGTGCCAGCAGTAAAATTATCGTTAAAAGAGATGAAAACGGCATCAGGGACGAGTACAAACTGATTAAATTCAGCCGCAGCAACCAGTCCAACTCCTACAATCAAAAGCCTATTGTATCCAAGGGTGACCATGTGGAGGCGGGAGAGGTGATTGCGGACGGACCGTCTACCAAAGAGGGAGAGATTGCTCTCGGCAAGAACCCGCTTATCGGATTTATGACCTGGGAGGGGTATAACTACGAGGATGCGGTGCTGTTGAGCGAGCGCCTGGTGCAGGATGACGTATACACCTCCATTCATATCGAGGAATATGAGTGTGCCGCAAGAGATACCAAGCTCGGTTCGGAAGAGATTACCAGAGATGTGCCGGGTGTGGGCGACGATGCCCTGAAGGATTTGGATGAGAGAGGAATCATCCGTATCGGTGCGGAGGTAAGAGCCGGCGATATCCTGGTGGGTAAGGTAACCCCGAAGGGAGAAACGGAGCTGACGGCAGAGGAAAGACTGCTGCGGGCGATTTTCGGAGAGAAGGCAAGAGAGGTGCGGGATACCTCTTTAAAGGTGCCGCACGGCGCTTACGGCGTAATTGTGGACGCCAAAGTATTTACCCGTGAAAACGGCGATGAGCTGCAGCCGGGGGTAAACCAGAACGTGCGGATATACATTGCGCAAAAGAGAAAGATTTCCGTTGGTGATAAGATGGCGGGACGTCACGGCAACAAGGGTGTTGTATCCAGAGTGTTGCCGGTGGAGGATATGCCGTTTTTGCCGAACGGAAGACCTTTGGATATTGTGCTGAATCCGTTGGGCGTGCCTTCCCGTATGAATATCGGACAGGTTTTGGAGATTCACCTGTCGCTGGCGGCAAAGGCTCTCGGCTTTAATGTGGCGACACCGGTATTTTCCGGTGCCAGCGAGTACGACATTATGGATACCTTGGATGTGGCAAATGACTACGTCAATACAAGCTGGGAAGAGTTTGAAGCGAAATATAAGGATGTGCTGCAGAAAGAGGTTCTGGAGCATCTGGGCAACAATCTGGAGCACAGAAAGCTGTGGCAGGGTGTGCCGCTGTCCAGGGACGGAAAGGTCAGACTGCGGGACGGCCGTTCCGGAGAGTATTTCGACAGTCCGGTAACCATAGGGCACATGCACTATCTGAAGCTGCACCACCTGGTAGACGATAAGATTCATGCAAGATCAACCGGCCCGTACTCTCTGGTAACCCAGCAGCCGTTGGGCGGTAAGGCTCAATTCGGCGGACAGCGTTTCGGAGAGATGGAGGTTTGGGCACTGGAGGCCTACGGCGCAAGCTATACATTGCAGGAGATTTTGACCGTGAAATCCGATGATGTCATCGGTCGTGTCAAGACCTATGAAGCCATCATCAAGGGAGATAATATACCGGATTCCGGTATTCCGGAGTCCTTTAAGGTGCTGTTGAAGGAGCTGCAATCTCTGGGACTCGACGTACGGGTGCTTTCCGAGGACGGCAGCGAGGTGGAATTAAAAGAGAATGTGGACACGGGAGATATGAGCTTCCGCTCCGTGATGGAAGAGGGCAGACATTACCGCGAGGAAGAAAAATTTGCGTCGGCAGGCTATACCGAGCAGGAGTTTGTGGACGGCGAATTGATCGACAGCGAGGGCGATTTGTACGACATCGGTATTCCGGAGGAGGAAGAGCCGGAGTATGACTTTACAGATGAAGAGTTTGAAGAATAGTTAAAAGAAGGGAGTATTTCATGGCTGAGCATAACGATAATGCATATCAACCCATATCCTTTGATGCGATACAGATAGGACTTGCTTCTCCGGATAAGATTAAGGCATGGTCCCATGGCGAGGTGAAGAAGCCGGAAACCATTAACTATCGAACCCTAAAGCCGGAAAAAGAGGGCTTGTTTTGCGAGCGCATTTTCGGGCCGAGCAAGGACTGGGAATGCCATTGCGGAAAATACAAAAAGATTCGCTACAAGGGCGTGATCTGCGACCGCTGCGGTGTGGAGGTAACCAAAGCCAGCGTCCGCAGGGAGCGTATGGGGCATATTGAGCTGGCGGCGCCGGTATCCCATATCTGGTATTTTAAAGGGATTCCTTCCCGTATGGGTCTGATTTTGGATATGTCCCCCAGGGTATTGGAGAAGGTATTGTACTTCGCTTCTTATATTGTTTTGGATGCGGGAGAAACGGCCCTGTCTTATAAGCAGGTTTTGTCCGAAAGAGAATACAGGGACGCGGTGGAGGCAAACGGCTACGGCTCTTTCCGCGTGGGAATGGGCGCAGAGGCGATTTATGAGATTTTGTCCAAAATCAATCTGAACAAGGATTCCGAAGATTTGCGCAAGGAGCTGGTTAACGCCACCGGACAAAAGAGAGCCAAAATCATCAAAAGGTTGGAAGTGGTGGAAGCTTTCCGCAATTCCGGCAACAAACCGGAATGGATGATCATGACGGTGATTCCGGTGATTCCGCCGGATATTCGTCCTATGGTGCAGTTGGACGGCGGTCGTTTTGCAACCAGCGACCTGAATGATTTATACAGAAGAATCATCAACAGAAACAATCGTTTGGCAAGGCTCCTGGAGCTGGGTGCGCCGGAGATTATTGTCAGAAATGAAAAGCGTATGCTGCAGGAAGCGGTGGATGCGCTGATTGACAACGGCAGGAGGGGCAGGCCGGTTACAGGGCCGGGCAACAGAGCCTTGAAGTCCCTGTCCGATATGCTGAAAGGAAAACAGGGACGTTTCCGCCAGAATCTGTTAGGTAAGCGTGTGGATTATTCGGGACGTTCCGTTATCGTGGTGGGACCGGAGCTGAAGATTTATCAGTGCGGTCTGCCGAAGGAAATGGCAATCGAATTGTTTAAGCCTTTCGTGATGAAGGAGCTGGTTGCCAGAGAGATTGCGCATAATATCAAATCCGCCAAGAAGATGGTGGAAAGATTGCAGACAGAGGTCTGGGACGTGCTGGAGGAGGTCATCAAAGAGCATCCGGTGATGTTAAACCGTGCTCCTACGCTGCACAGACTGGGTATTCAGGCTTTTGAGCCGATACTGGTGGAAGGTAAAGCCATTAAGCTGCATCCGCTGGTATGTACCGCCTTTAATGCGGACTTTGACGGCGACCAGATGGCGGTGCATTTGCCTTTGTCGGTGGAGGCCCAGGCGGAATGCCGTTTCCTTCTGCTTTCGCCGAACAACCTCTTAAAGCCGTCAGACGGCGGCCCGGTGGCGGTTCCTTCGCAGGATATGGTATTGGGTATTTATTACCTGACCCAGGAGAGGCCGGGAGCCCTCGGAGAAGGTAAGTATTTTAAGAATGTGAATGAAGCGGTATTGGCTTATGACAATAAGGTCATTACCCTGCATTCTCGCATTAAGGTCAGAATGACGAAAAAGCTGGCAGACGGCAGCCTTTTGTCCGATATTGTGGAATCCACGGTAGGACGGCTTTTGTTCAATGAGATCATTCCGCAGGATTTGGGCTTTGTGGACAGAAGCATACCGGGCAATGCCTTAAAGCCGGAGGTTGATTTTCTGGTGAAGAAGAAGCAGTGCAAGCAGATTCTGGAGAAGGTCATCAATGTACACGGCTTGTCCAAAACCGCGGAGGTTTTGGATGATATTAAGAAAATCGGCTATAAATTTTCAACCATTGCTTCCATGACGGTATCCGTTTCGGATATGACGGTGCCGGAGAGCAAGAAGGCGTTGATTGAAGCGGCTCAGGAAACCGTTGACAAGATTGCCAAGAACTTCCGCAGAGGACAGTTGACGGAAGAGGAGAGATACAAGGAAGTTATCGAAACCTGGAAGAAGACGGACGAGCAGCTGACCAAGGATCTGCTGATGGGTCTGGATACCTACAACAACATCTTTATGATGGCGGATTCCGGCGCGAGAGGTTCCGACAAGCAGATTAAGCAGCTGGCGGGTATGCGCGGTTTGATGGCGGATACGACGGGTCATACCATTGAATTGCCGATTAAGTCCAATTTCCGTGAGGGTCTGGATGTACTGGAATACTTCATTTCCGCCCACGGAGCAAGAAAGGGACTTTCCGATACGGCTTTGCGTACGGCGGACTCCGGTTATCTCACCAGACGTCTGGTGGATGTGGCGCAGGATCTGATTGTGCGGGAAACCGACTGCTGTGAGGGCAAGGATATACCGTTTATGGAGATCAAAGCCTTTACGGACGGCAAGGAATTGATTGAGAGTTTGCAGGAGAGAATTACCGGCAGATATATTGCCGAAACCATCGTGGATCCGGACAGCGGCGAGGTGGTGGTCAAAGCCAACCATATGGTGACCCCGAAGCGTGCAGCCGGCGTTATGCGGGTACTGGAAAAGCTGGGCAGGGACAGTGTGAAAATCAGAACCATTTTGTCCTGCAAATGCTATACCGGCGTATGTGCAAAGTGCTACGGCGCAAACATGGCGACGGGGCAGGCGGTGCAGGTCGGCGAAGCGGTAGGCATTATTGCGGCGCAGTCCATCGGAGAGCCGGGAACCCAGCTGACCATGCGTACCTTCCATACGGGAGGTGTTGCCGGCGGTGATATTACCCAAGGTCTTCCTCGTGTGGAGGAGTTGTTTGAGGCGCGTAAGCCGAAGGGTCTGGCCATTATCTCCGAGTTTGGCGGAACGGTAGAGGTCAGGGACAACAAGAAGAAGAGAGAAATCATCGTCAACAATTTGGAGAGCGGTGAGAGCAAGGCTTATCTGATTCCATACGGCTCCCGCATGAAGGTGACGGACGGACAGGAAATCGAAGCCGGAGATGAACTGACGGAAGGCAGCGTGAACCCGCATGATATCCTGAAAATCAAGGGAACCAGAGCGGTGAAGGATTATATGATTCAGGAAGTGCAAAGGGTATACCGCCTGCAGGGTGTGGAGATTAACGACAAGCATATCGAGGTGATTGTACGTCAGATGCTCAAGAAGATTAAAATTGAGGAAAGCGGTGACTCCGATGTGTTGCCGGGCGTGTCCATGGATGTTCTGGAATTTAACGATATGAATGAAGCTCTTGCGGCGGAGGGCAAGGCGCCGGCGGAGGGCAAGCAGGTTATGCTGGGCATCACCAAGGCTTCCCTGGCAACGGATTCCTTCCTTTCAGCGGCGTCTTTCCAGGAAACCACCAAGGTGCTGACGGAGGCCGCTATTAACGGAAAGAGCGATCATCTCATCGGTCTGAAGGAAAATGTCATTATCGGTAAGCTGATACCGGCGGGTACGGGTATGAAGCGCTACAGAAATATATCGTTGAATACCGACACCGTATCGGAAGAGGTGTTGCCGATTTCCGACGGGGGATATGAACAGGTATAAGAATAAATGGGATGGCTTAGGTCGTCCCATTTAAACGTTATAAAATTTTAAGATGTTATTTTGCGGGATTGTGTTATAATGAAGATGAATATATCGTTGGGAGGTGTTAAAGGATGCTTTGGAGTATTGTGTTTGCGCTTTGTCTTGGTATAGAGATAGCGGTTCCGGCTCTGGTTTCCATTTGGTTTGCGCTTGCTGCGCTGATTACCTTCTTTGTGGCTCTGTTCGTAGAAGATCTTGTGATACAGCTCGTGGTATTCTCTGTTTTATCCCTGATTTTTTTGCTTTTGCTGCGGGGATACTGTCAGCAATTTATTAAAACAAAAGACCGGATGCGCCAGGAAGAAGTGCTTGTGCTGCGTCTGACCAGGGAAGACAGCGGAGGTGTATATTATTATGATGTGCGCTATAAAGGAGCTGTTTGGACCGGTATCAGCAGGGAAAGATTTCAGGAAAATGATAAGGTTGTCATTAAGAGCTTTGACGGCAATAAAATTCAGTTATAAGGAGAAAGTTTATGGGAGAAATATTTGGAATGGCGCTGGTCGTGATTATCATCGCGGTTATTTTGACGATTACCGCAAAGGCGATTAAAATTGTGCCGGAGTCAAGAGTATATGTGGTGGAGCGTTTGGGTAAGTATTCCCAGAGTCTGGAGTCGGGCTTGAACTTTGTCAATCCTTTCTTTGACAAGATTGCCAAGATTATCTCTTTGAAGGAGCAGGTGGTGGACTTCCCGCCGCAGCCGGTTATCACCAAGGATAATGCCACGATGCAGATTGATACCATTGTTTATTATCAGGTGACGGATCCGAAGCTGTATACCTACGGTGTGGAAAGACCGCTGGCGGCGATTGAAAATCTGACGGCGACTACCCTCAGAAACATCATCGGTGATATGACGGTTGACCAGACCCTTACCTCCAGAGATGTGATCAATACGACCATGCGTACGGAGCTGGATGAAGCTACCGACCCTTGGGGCATTAAGGTGAACCGTGTGGAGTTAAAGTCCATTCTGCCGCCGGAGGATATCCGTATCGCCATGGAAAAGGAAATGAAGGCGGAGCGTGAGAAGAGAGCGAATATTCTGGAAGCGCAGGCGAAGAAGGAGAGTGCCATTCTGGTGGCGGAGGGTGCCAAGCAGGCGGCTATCCTGAATGCGGAGGCGGAGAAGGAAACTGCCATTAAACGGGCGGAAGGTAAGGCGCAGGCGATTATGGCAATTCAGCAGGCAACTGCGGAGGGGCTGAAGGTGCTGAATGCGGCAAATCCGACCAAGGAGGTTCTGACCCTGAAGGGCTTTGAAACCTTTGAAAAGGTGGCGGACGGAAAGTCCACCAAGATTATTATCCCAAGTAATATGCAGAGTCTTGCCAGCATGGTAAGCGGCTTTGCGGAGCTGAATGAAAAGTTTGAAGGGAAATAATGACGATACAACAATTAAAGTATGTGGTGACGGTGGCCGAAAAGGGTAAAATCAATGAGGCCGCCCAATCACTGTTTATATCACAGCCAAGCTTAACCAATGCCATTCATGAGCTGGAAAGGGAGCTTGGCTTTCCCATTTTTAACAGAACCAACAGGGGCATTGCGGTTACCAAGTCGGGCACCAAGTTTTTAAGCTATGCCAGGCAGGTAGTGGAGCAGATGTCTTTGCTGGAGAGCACATTTTTGAAAACTGTGCCGGAGAAGCAGCATTTTCAGGTTTCCACCCAGCATTACAGCTTTGTGGTGGACGCTTTCGTCACCTTTTTGAAGGAGGCGGATTATCAGGAGTATGATGTTACGCTGCGGGAGTGTCGCACGGCGGAAATCATTGATGACGTGAAAAATGCAAGGAGTCAGCTGGGCTTTTTGTACATCAGCAATTTCAACAGAAAAATCATGCAAAAATTCATCAACGACAATCATCTGCAGTTTACGCCTTTGTTTGAGGCAAGACCGCATATTTTCATCAACAGCGCCCATCCTCTGGCAGGAAAGAGGCTGGTGCAGCTGGAGGATTTGCAGCCTTACCCCTATCTGTCCTTTGAGCAGGGGGAGTACAATTCCTTTTATTTTTCGGAGGAGATTCTCAGTACCACTGCCAGAGATAAAATGATTCGTGTAAGCGACAGGGCGACCCTGTTCAATCTGCTTATCGGCTTAAACGGCTATACCATCAGCACGGGTATTATCAGCAAGGAGTTGAATGGAGAAAATATTATATCCAGACGGCTGGATGTGGAGGAGCAGATTCAGGTGGGATACCTCAAGCGGAAAAATGAGCCTGACAGTATACACAGCAGTCGTTTTTTGGAGCTTTTGGCGGAGCATATTCAGAGCGGCTTGAGTACGGAATAAGGACAGAAAAGAGGAAAAAATAGAATATGTGCAGACGATTTGCTGCGATGCTTGGGGGGAATGCTCTGATTGCCGTGGGGATTGTGCTTTTTAAAGCCAGTCAGTTCGGCGTGGATCCTTGCACAAGCTTAATTATGGCGTTGGCGGATAAGACATCCATGGACTTTGCTCTTTGTGCCTGGATGGTCAATATCTTCTTTTTTGCGGTGCAGCTTCTGTGGGGAAGGAAGATGATCGGCTGGGGCACCTTTGTCAACTGGTTTCTGGTGGGTTTTTTGATTGATCGGTTGACCTTCTTGCTTGGCAGCTATGTCGTGATGCCTACGGGGATTTTAGCTCGCTCAGCTTTGCTGTGCATCGGTGTGGCGGTGCTGGGTTTTGCAGGATTTTTGTACCAGGCTGCCAGATTGGGGGTCTGTCCCTATGATGGAGTTGCCATCATTTTGACCAATCACCTGAAATGGGAGTATTTTTGGGTGAAAATCAGCCTGGACGGTATCTGCGTTATCCTGGCTTTTTTACTGGGCGCGGTGCAGCTGCACGTGCTGGGGGCGGGTACCCTTGTGGCGGTGCTTGCCATCGGACCGATTATCCACTGGTTTAATCGGTGGATAGCAAAGTATATTTATGTGGAATAAAAACAGAACAGAAAGCATAACAAAAGCCCTTGTGTGCGCGGTATCAAGCGCACAAGGGCTTTTGTCAGAATGGTTAATAAACGTTAAGCTTTATCTTCCGATGATGTGCAAAAGTATTCCGCCGAACCTGACAAAGAGCGGAGCAAATACAACGGCAACGATGGTCATCAATTTGATGAGGATATTGATGGACGGGCCGGAGGTATCTTTGAAGGGATCACCTACCGTGTCGCCTACCACAGCCGCCTTGTGCGGTGCCAGACCTTTGCCGCCGTGAACGCCGCCTTCGATGTACTTTTTAGCGTTGTCCCAGGCGCCGCCGGCATTGGACATCATAATGGCCAGCAGAACGCCGGATACCAAAGAGCCCCCCAGTAAGCCGCCGAGGGCTTCCGTTCCCAATAAAATACCCGTTGCCAGAGGGCTTGCCACCGCCAGGATGCCCGGCACAATCATTTCTTTCAGTGCGGCAGAAGTGGAAATGTCAACGCATTTGGCGTAATCCGGTTTTGCCGTTCCCTCCATAACGCCGGGGATTTCTTTGAACTGCCTGCGTACCTCCTCGATCATCTGGAAAGCGGCTTTGCCGACTGCCTGCATGGTGATGGCGGAGAACAGGAAAGGAAGCATTCCGCCGATGAGCAGACCGATGATGACCTCCGGTTTGGTGATGGAGATGGCGTTTAAGCCCGTCACTGCCGTATAGGAGGCAAATAAAGCAAGAGCCGTAAGAGCTGCCGAGCCGATGGCAAAGCCTTTACCGATCGCTGCCGTTGTGTTGCCGACGGAATCCAGCTTATCGGTAATTTCACGAACGGAGCCAGGAAGCTCGGACATTTCTGCGATACCGCCCGCATTGTCGGCAATCGGGCCGTAGGCATCTACGGCAATGGTCATACCGCCGGTTGCCAGCATACCCACAGCAGCCAGGGCGATACCGTACAAGCCTCCTGCCCAGTAGGCGCCAAGGATGCCGATGCAAATGAGGAACACGGGCAGCGCGGTGGACTCCATGCCGACAGCCAAGCCGGAAATGATGGTGGTTGCCGGACCTGTTTCAGACTGGGTGGCGATTTTCTGCACATGCTTGTAGTCTGAGGAAGTATAAACTTCCGTGATTTGCCCGATTAAGGTTCCTACCACCAGACCGAATACAATTGCCCAGAAGCCGGAACTGTCCCCCAAAAAAAATGTTGACAAAAAGAAGGAAGCGACAATCGTAATGGCAGCGGATACGTAGGTTCCTGTTTTCAGTGCCTTCCCCGGATTGGTATTTTCTCCGCCCTTTACAAAGAAGGTGCCGATGATGGAGGATATCACTCCTGCCGCCGCCACAAGAAGAGGGAAGAGCACGCCCTTTTCACCGTAAGGCAGACCCTGTGCATTGGTAGCGGCGATGCCTAGGGTTATGGCACCGATAATGGAGCCTACATAGGATTCAAAAAGATCCGCTCCCATTCCGGCAACATCGCCCACATTGTCGCCGACATTATCCGCAATGACGGCGGGATTGCGGGGGTCATCCTCCGGAATACCAGCCTCTACCTTGCCCACAAGATCCGCTCCCACATCTGCCGCTTTGGTGTAGATGCCGCCGCCGACACGACCGAACAGAGCCAGAGAAGAGGCGCCAAGACCGAAACCGGTCAGGATGGTGGCTGTTTCCATAGGGCTTTTCCCAAGCGCGGTGACAAGAAGGATGTATACGGCGCCGATTCCGAGAACGCCCAGTCCTACTACGCACATACCCATAACCGCGCCGCCGGAGAAGGCGATGGAGAGTGCCCGGTTCATCCCCCCTTCTCGTGCCGCATTAGCCGTGCGTACATTTGCCTTGGTTGCCACTTTCATACCGAAGAAGCCTGCCAATGTGGAGAATAAGGCTCCCACCAGAAAGCTGAAAGCCGTTGCCACATCAATACCGACGGCAAGCACTGCCAACAGTGCCGCAATAAACACGATGAGCGCTTTGTATTCCCTCATTAAAAACGCCATCGCACCTTCTTGAATGTAGGAGGCGATTTCCTGCATTCTCTCTGTTCCTGCTTCTGCTTTGCTGATTTTGCCCGCCAAAAACCAAGCAAAACCAAGGGCACCGATTCCCACAATCGGAGCCGCATACAAAATCATGTTCATAACCAATAAGCCCTCCCTAAAATAAAAATATTGCTGTTACACAATCAAAGGGTGAAGAAGCCGTAAAAAACCTTTGATGTAGATTAAGCAATATGGCGATTATCAGAGGGAAAGTAGTAATGATAGTTGCAATAATTCCTAAAACTTACAAAAAGCTCTTTGACTTCCCACCCAATGCTGTTAAAAATATATAGGATTTTACCATAGTTAACGGAAGATGTATAGTAGAATAGGGAGAAAAATGATAAAAGAGGAGGATAAATATAGGAAAAATACTTGTCAATCCTTGGTGGAATTGCTATGCTGAGGATGTAAACTCGAAAGAGTATCAGGAATCCTTACGTGGGCGGCAGGTTTTAAAAAGTTTGCATATTTTACAAAGCCTGATTTTATCAAGCTTTGTACCCTGTTATTGGGCAAGAAGAAAAGGGAGTTCATATTTTATTCATCACTTCCGCAGACTTTTTTGGCAGGTTTGCAAAACGGGTGCTGCCAATGGCGTAAAATAAGGGGTTCACAGAGCAAAGGGTTATATAACTCCATGCGCTCGAAAGTGATATACCCCCTCCAAGCAAGATAAATAGTAGAATCTTGCCCGGAAGGGGTATTTTTATATGATTGGGAAAATCCATATGATAAATCCCGATAAGAATATTGTAGAATATGGAAGGATTGGGAACGGTATCACGGAATCAACGCTTGCAACGAAACTTAGATCTGTGAAACCCAATAGAGAAACACGAGCAGTAGGGGGAAGCAGTATAAACATGGCTATCAGCCCCAATGCCGGCACTTGAGGGGTGTTGTGGTCAAGCATTTTTGTAACACTTATGGCTAAATTTTTATGCTGCATATCGTGCCTCAAAAGGTGTACGATACCCATTGTATGAATGAGGCCGGACATGATTATATTTAACATATGCGAATTGCTCGACTGCATCATAAAGTTCCTCCTCTGAGTGGTAATTATGCAAGTTTGTTTCCTCATTCTTCAGTGTGTTGAAATAACGCTCCATGGGTGCATTGTCATAAGGATATCCCGCCTTGCTCATGCTCTGTGTAACTCCACAAGCTTTACAATGATCTGTAAAGGCTTTTGATGTATATTGCGATCCTTGATCAGAATGTAGAATAAGCTGCGAACTTACCTTCTTTTGAGAACTAAGC
>JBGZHY010000122.1:0-28983 GCA_041848045.1 Lachnospiraceae bacterium | reverse complement strand
AGCTTTCTATATACGCCGCTTTGATAAGAGCACTATAACACGGGGAAGCGTTTTCGGATAATACCGAAAGAATATGCTTTCTTATAGCTTGAAACTATATCTACAATGAAACAGACACCTTCCATAGGATGTACCTATGTCGGGTGCCTGCTTCGGGGTAGATTCTTAACTTTTGATTGGTAAAACTAAGTAAAACGAATCAGGTTTTACTTCTTGCTCAGGAAGGTATCTTTTATATTCTTCCACAACATGAATAAAATCAATACCGCCCCCACATAGCCATTTAATACATAAATGACATTCACCAAAACCTTAAACGGCAGGAAAAGGCCCACTACTAATCCTACCACAGCCAATACGACTGTTAAGATTTTGAATTGATTGGTTCCCTCTTGAGTAAATCTTGCTACCGGATTGTACAAGAGAGGAACCGCCGTGGTGTAGATACCGGCAAATACCACCAATGCATAGATTGCAGAAAACGGCTTCCAAATCTTCATGGCTAAGATAAGATTAGGAATATCTGCATTCCATACATAAACGCCGTTGGAACCTTCGTTGATATTGGCAATCTGTCCGAAGGAAACCAAGATAATGGCGATACAAACTGCCACTGTTCCGCCGATGATGCCGTACCACAGGTTTTTCTTGGTATTCTTGGTTCCAAGCGCTGATGTAAAGCTTGCAAACCACAACAATACGAAGCCTGCATAGGATGCACCGGAAATGAACCAGTTGGCTCCCGCATTCTTGATGGTGGTAGAACCATCAGGAATGCCTTCCAGCCTATATGCACCGGCTTCAATCACTTCAAGACCCGCAGGAATCTGCGAAGCGTCCCGCAAAACCGTAATCAAACCGATGGCGATACAAAGTACCACAATAACAGGTCCCACGATACCAATCGCATCTACCAAGGAGTTTAATCCTCCGATTACGGTAATCACCGTCAGAACCGTAAGGATAACCGCTCCTGCCCACAATGGCAGATTATACTCTTGGTTAAGCGTAGACGCTGCACCACCAACCATTACCCAGAATGACATATAACAGAATACTGTGGAATAGTAGTCACAGAAAGTGCCTATATACTTACCGCAATAGAATTTGTATATATCATTGGCTTTCTCAAAATTTTGCTCTGCGCCGGCTTTCGCAAAATTATAATTGTAATAGAGGAATGCTACTGCAAATAACAATACTACCAAAACACCTGACATGCCGTAGGCCGTAAAGTACTGCACGATTTCCTGACCCGTTGCAAATCCGGAACCTATTGTGAAAGCGATAACTGCACCGGCGAGAATGACCACTCTCTTCCAGTCTACAACTTTACTGTCGTTTCCCATAAAATAATCCCCCTATATAAAATATAGTTTATTTATTTGTTCTCTTTAAAAATCATCTTTCTCGAATACCGTCTGATCCGTTACCGGTGTCTGCAGAGCCTTCAGCGCTCTCTTCACCATTCTCTTACGGATCTTCTTGGAATCCACTTCACCCTGTGTAGGGTCGCCCAGCGGGTACGGAATACCCACGCCCGGGATAATTCTGTTTGCACCGATTGTCAAAGAAATCGGAACCACGGTTGCCATATGTACTACAGGAATACCATATCTTTCAATACCTTTTACCATTGTTGCACCGCAACGTGTACAGGTACCTCATGTGCTGACGAGGATAACCGCATCTACATGCTCATCCACCAGCTTCTGTCCGATTTCCGTACCGAACTTCGCCGCGGAGCCCGTTGCCGTACCGGTACCGGTAGTGGTAAAGAAGGTTTCATACAGCTCACCGAACTCACCCTCTGCCTGCAGCTCTCTCAACACATCCAGCGGAACAACCAGATTAGGGTTTTCCATAACGAACTGTCTGTCATAGCCGCCGTGTACGGTCATGAAGTCCTTTGCGGACAGCTCGGACATACCCTCCATAGAGTAAGCACCGTACCTTGTTGCATTGGAAGACTCAATACGGTCAGGGTTTCCGTGAGGAACCACGCCGCCGGAGGTCACTATTGCAATCTTTGCCTTCTTGATGTCTGTCAGAGGCTCTGCAGGAGCTACTCTGTCAAACTTCGGCATCGGCAGGTCGGTTTCAAATTCTTCGCCCTTCATCTTCTTAATCAGCATCTTCAAGGCTCTGGTGGATGCTCTTTCTTCCGCGAAGTAGTTTACACGAATACCTCTCTCATGGTATCCCTCTTCCTTCGGCCCGAGAATCTCCTCGCCCGTTGCCAGCTTCTTAATCAAGGTTGCGATATTGCCTACGCACTGCTTCATACTTGCAGCGGAATTTCCGGTCTTTACGGTAATAACGTCCTTACGGAACATATCCACGCCCGGGTTCTCCTCATACGCCGCCGTCAATACCGGCACGCCCAATCTTTCCTCTACCGCCTTACAGATGGTTCCGCAGGCTACGCCGTAACGTCCCGCATTGAATGCAGGTCCTGCCACAAACACATCCGGCTCATACTTCTTTACCATTTCCAAAATGGTATTGGTCGCAAGGTCTAAGTTCTCGCCGAAATAGTTGTCGCCGCAGATAACCGTTGCAACAATCTCATAATCCTCGCCAAGTGCCGCTTTAATTGCCAGACCCGGTCCGATGACTTCCTCTCTTACTTCCGGTTGAAAATCAGCCTTGTCCTCTCCGCCGATTCCTGCAAAGAACTGGTTGAGATAATGTACGATCTTATATTTTGCCATCTTTTCTCCCTCCTTAGTATCCTCTTGCAGCCAACTTATTGAAGCCGTTTGCAATGGTAGAAGCTATGATAATCTGAATCTCCGCCTCGAATGAGCCGTCTTCGTTCACGCAGCCTGCCCAACCGCCGATCTGGCTTTCGATGTAATCCATCGTTCCGATAATCTTATTCATTACCGGGAAGTTCAGGGTCATATTTCCCTGTCCGCAGGATGCCAAAGCCGTTGCCTCTTCACAAACATCGGCAAGGGACTGTGACTTACCGTCTTTTCCAGGGAACTCGTCGGTAATCAGAACCACCTTGATGCCCTTTCTCTCTACCTTCTTGCAGTTCATCATCAAGTCCGTATCCGGATTTCCGTAGCCCTCTTCCGTAATCAACACGCCGTCCAGACCCATAAACTCTGCAAGCTTTGCAACCATATCTGAGCTTCTTTCCTTGTCTGCCAGGAACACGTTCTCATTGGTCAAAATAACGCCCATAAAATTGATGTCTTTACCATGATGTCTGTAGCAATCCTCGATAACCGGGTTATGGAAGTGGTGGTAAGTGGTTACCTTATCGCAAGGCGCCACACAGTTACCGGATACAATGGCACCGTCCATAATCTCCGTCGGATACATAAATGTCGGAATAAACTGCTTTGCGTCCACGCCGTAGTAGAATGTATCATGCAAAAGTCCCTGTGACTGCAGCATATGTACATATCCCACCTTCGGAAGATCCGGATACATCGCCGCCTGCTCGAAAATTGGCTTTGTTTCGAATGTTTCCAAGGTGTCCGGCTCCAAATGTCTTACGGTTTCACCAAGGTAAGCTGCAACCTTCAGACCTGCCATACGTCCTGCTTTCTCATATACGTGTGTTTCCAGACCTTCCTGCGGCTCAATAATCACGCACAGGTTTACGGTCTTGGAAAACGGACAGTAATCTGCCGCCACGCCGCTCATGTCGATAACGCCTTCCTGGAAGCCTACAATGCGTCCTACCGTTACTACACAGCAGCCGTCCAGAGCATGTGTTCTTCCTTCTCCCACAGACGGGCTGACCTTTCCCACAACGCCCGGGAAGATTTCTCCTCCGCTCACCTTCACGCGCGGCTCAATAACATCCTTTACCGGTGTAATTCTCGTACTCTCCCCCGGTTTTGCGATGTCAAGGCTACATCCGATCAACTTGTCATCTTCCAAAACCAGCTTGATAACCTCGTCCTTATTGACATAAAGAACGTGGTTTTCCACATAGGTTTTGTCAGCGAATTGGATGTCGTCAATCTTGAATTTTCCCAATTCCAATTTCATTTGATTCTACCTCCTTTTGTAATCGCGATAACATTTGTTCCAAAAAATTGAAGTTATATATTTAACTTCCTTTTGTGTATTATATAGAAATGCCATCTATAACACAAGTATTATATTGTTTTTCTCTATAAAAATTTTCAGCTTTTTTTTGTTTGTTTTCCATAAAATAAGAAAAACTAGACAGGTAATCGCGATAACTTCCACAAACTGACAGCTGCTATATGGGAGGCATTTTGTCCATTTCTGATAAAACACAAAAAAAGCAAGCTCCGAGGGGAACTTACTTTTTCCTTCTTTTCTTTTTTCGCTTCAACACTTCCCGATAACTGGTATAGCCGAAAAGATTATCCGCCAAGGCAAATACGATGCGCTCAATATCTTCTATGCACTCCCATATGAAGTCGTCAATCCTTTCCTCCTCTATCCCCTTATCCATCAGGGTCTTAAAATAACCGATGTACAGCATACAAACCATTCGGTTAAGGATCAGGGCATTCTCGGCGCTTAAAGCCCCCGCCTTCATACATTCCTTGCAGACCTCATAATCTCTTCCCTGAAAATCGGGATTTCGCAGCATGGTCTGAAAAACCTGAGAAGAACGCAGAATATCTTCGGGAAACATATTATAGTATTCCTCTATGGAATACTTGAGGGCCATATCCGGTTTCGTCAGAAACAAAAGATTGTAAGCCACGGGCTTGCGAAAAGCCTCCATGGCATAGCAGTACCAGACCCCCACATACATATCCCAAACATTTTCCCAAACCTTTGCCGCCTCATTTAAGGACACGATATAATCCTTAAGCTCCCCCAGCTGTGCATAATAAACCAATTCATCCAGATTGGCAAAATAACGGTACAGACTTGCAGAAGAACAACCCAGCTCTCTGGCAATCTTTCGTATGGAAATATTTTCAATCCCATCCCGCTTAATCAGTTCATTGGCTTTAATAATATACTCTTTCCTGCTCAGCCCCTTAAAATACTCCATTCCACTCTTTCCCCGCTTTAAAACTACATCATTCTTGTCATCACGTTGTCGATAACCGACAGATCTATGGTTTTAAAATCCTCTCTTACTTTTTTTTCATATTCATCCGGTGTTTTGGCGATATCCTGCCATTGCTCGAATACTTCTATACATTTCTCAATCAGCAGGATATCCTTGGTATTGTCCTCCTGCCCCTTGGGATATACCAAAACGGAGCGATAAGGCGTTTGGTTTGGCTTAAGACTGGAAGCCTGCGGATGGGTAAGCAGTCTGTGCCTGTCATAGACCAAATCCCTGACCGCCAGCAAAACCTCCGCATAGGATTCCTTGTATATACAAGAAAGCTGCGTCTTGTATTTTTCATATACCCTGTCATTGTTTGTAACCAAGCTTGCTTTTTGCAATTCCCACATCAATTCTGTCCCCTTTCCCGTCACGTTTAATATACAATATAGCGTTTGATGAACAGCCGCAGCTGCCCGTCCTTAAATTCGCCCTCTACGTCGTCTATGCTCTTTCCCAAAAAGCTGTAATCATGAACATGCCCGTGGGCGCCCAGCAGGCTGTTGAAACATTCCTCAAGCTCCAGCTGACGCGGAACGGACAAATCCTTTAAAAAGCCCTGAAAGCTCTCCGGCTCCGCCTCCAGCCTTGCCAGATATTCAATCCGCAGCTCCTGTTCGTCAATATGAAAATGCATGTCAAAATCATAAATATGATTCGCCAGAAAATAAGACATAATCTCCTTGACGATTCTGTTCGCTTTTATTTTTTCCGTAACCATCATTTCACCCCTGTCTGTTTAAATATCCTCATCTTCCTTGTAACGGAATATGGTATCCGCTATCGGCACCAGAAGCGCCGCCACAAAAGCGGAGGTAAAACCGTTATTGTATAAGCTCATTCCCAAATGCAGATTCATCACGATACCCGTCAGATTGGAATGTATAAAACCCGTAATAATGCCGACAACCGCGCCGTAATAGCCTGCCATCGGTGCAAGCCCCGTGGAAAAAAGCATGGTCAGCAGCACGCCCTGATTGGCTATGCCCACCCCCTTAATCATACCCGCCAGCAAAACGCCGACAGCCACGCTGATGCAGTTTTTCGGATGCTTTCCGAAAGCCGAAAATCCCATAATGGACAGCAGACCGCCAATCAGCGTACCGTTTAAGCTAAAGCCCGTGTTTAATAAAAAAACCAGAAAGAGCAAAGTATTAAAAGACATATTAAACAGGGTAGTGGACAGCCCGAAGGTGGATACAAAGTCGCTGGGGGTTCGTCCGGAAGCCCGTAGAAGCTTCGGATACTGCACAAGAATCTCTCCCCACCGAACAAAAGACACCCCCATGATGATGAAAATAATCATGAAGCTGTATATCACCAGATAAATATGGGCATGAGTGCTCAGTAAATATACCGGTGTAATCTCGTAGTTGAAATAGGAGAAGAAGGAGATCACCAGCATGGCAATCATCCCCGTGGTAAAGCCGAAGTTATACAGGGTGTAGCCCTTATGAAATTTGACAAACTCCTCCGCCAAAGGGGTGGAGATAAAGCCTATGACAATACCCACAAAGGCGCCTGCCAGAAAGCTCTGCCAGTGAAAGCCCTTATAAAACATAATGAAGCTGATAATCGGCGCCATGGCGCAGGATAACAGGCTGATGGCGGTGTAACGCTTCAGGGAATGTTTGGACCATTTTGCATACAGGCTGACCCCGATGATGATGGGCAGCACATTCAATACATTGGAGCCAAAAAAGGCATGTCCCACAAAAATACCGATACCCGCAATCTGCAGACCGTACAGGTCCGTAAATTCATTGCGCAAAAGCAAATAATAGGCAATAAAAAAATGCAAGGCCACATTGATGAAGGTGGCGCTGATGCCGCCTATTTCTATAAAATCGTGCACCAGATATGCCTGATTGCTCAAAATCTTTAAATAACCCGTAAACCACTGCTCCGCATCCGGCATAAAAATGGCATATACAAAAGTAATCAGCCCCAAAAACAGCAAGGCATGCTTTTTTGCCGAGTGTACTACATAATCTCTTTCTCCGCCTTTCATCCCTGTCCCCTTACTTTAATGTTCTTCCTCGTCCAAAACCAACGCCTGCACCAGACGCTTAATCTTACTCTCCAAATCGGAAATCTTGATGCTCATCAAAAAAATCTTGACAATCAAAACCCCGATAATCAGCAAATACAGCAAATTGGCAGGCGACTGTACCCCGCTGACATGAGCCAGCACATAAATGATGCGGGGAAACACCGCCACCAGCAGCAGGCTGATGGAAAACAGCACCCAAAACACCGCGTCGTCTATCTGCAGCTTGGCTTTTCTGACCCTTTTGATGACGGTCACGCTTGCCAAAAGAGAGGTGCAAATCAACAAAACCCTTAACATCATGCTCATCGTTTTTACCTAAGAATACTTCTGATTCCTCTTTCTGAAATTTTGAATAAACAAAATAGATGTCAGCATCCGCAGCATATATAAGGCCGCATTGACAGGCGTCAGGTAGCTGACGCCTCCCTGCCTCTCATCCATGCGGCAAGGCACCTCCACTACCCTGGCTCCCTGCTTAATCAGATACGATATGGTATCCGGCTCCGGCGCATAGTTGATGTTGTAGGCCAGTTCCTCAATCAGCTTACGATTGTACATCCGCATGCCCGAAGTCGGATCGCTGATGTACACACCGGTAGTCAGCCAAATGGCAAAAGCAAGCACTCTGCTGCCCAGCATACGCAGACCGAAGGGCTTTTTATCCTCCACAAAGCGAGAGGCGATAACAATGTCATAGCCTTCCTGCATTTTCTCCTTCATCGGAGCAACATATTCCGCCCTGTGTTGACCGTCCCCGTCAAACTGCACGGCATAACGGTAGCCTCTCTGCGCGGCATACATCATCCCCGTCTGGAAAGCTCCCGCAAGTCCCAGATTCAAGGGCAAATCCAGCATAGGATAGCCCCGCTCTCTGCATATCTTTGCGGTGTCGTCCGAAGAGCCGTCATTGACGATGATGTAGTCCAGCTCCTCCCGTCTTTCTTCCAATTTGTCAACCACCTTTTGAATATTGTCCTGCTCATTGTATGCCGGAATAATCAGTAAAACCTTGGACATTTCCTACCTCCAATACCCCTTGTGCAGGCTGAAACGATATACCATAGCCTCCGGCAGGCGCTTATAGGCTCTGCCGAGCTTATAGCCCAAAAACTTACAGGCGCTCATATAAAAAAGCTTAGGAAGCAGGAGAATTTTCCCCTTTTCCCACAAGTGCTTCGCCGTCATTTTTACCATTTTGCTGCCCTCCGCCTCGCTTTTTAAGGAAGAGAAAACGGAAGCGAACACCGTATGGGATACGCCGATATCGAAGTTGCGTTGAAACTGCTCTTTACCGGTATAGGAATGGGAATGAAAGACCCTCGCTCCCCCCACATACAGCAAATGCTTTCCGCTAAGCAGCAAATCATGGGCGTAGAGCATATCCTCATTCAAAATGATGTTTTCCCGAAAGCCGCCTATCCGGTCAAAGCTCGCCCGCTCATAGCAGGCACAGACATTGGAGCAAAAATAGGTTTTGATCCCCCAGCGCTCCTTGTCCGCCTCACCTTTTTCCCTATCCTCTTCCGGATAATTAAAGCTTCTGGTAAAGCGCTCTATCTCATCCGCCTGCGGATAGGGAAGCTGCCTGGCGTAACTGAGCTTAATCCGCTCCGACATCGGCGCCAGCAGGCGCTCCAGCAGCTTCTCATCCGCCGGCACGGCGTCCATGGTCATGCACACAAAATATTCCGCCTCTGAAAAACCCACGCCGTAATTTCTGCTGGCACCATGATCAAAGTCCCGTTTTCCGATATGCCGCAAAATAAGCTTTTCCCTCTTATCGCCCAACACCTTTGTGAGCTTCTCATCCATATTGCGGGCTTCCCACTCTCCTTTTTCCGTGTTCACCACAATGATACGCTCCGGCTCTATACTCTGCTTTTGCAGCATTTCCACCAGCCTGATCAGTTTTTCATCCGGCTTATAGGTCGGTATAATCACATCTACGCTCTGTTTGCCCATACATTTTTTCCTTATATCCGATATTCCGGTATGCCGGCAGGGCGAAGGCGATGCTCAGCAGCAGCATAAACAAGAGATAGGATCCCGCCGCTCCCCGTATGCCGAAACGCAAAACCGCTTCCCTGCTGCCGAATAAGGCAAGCAGCGCCGCCGCCGAATATATCCGGAAAATCTTTTTTTGCTCCTTAAAAATCACCAAAACATAATACAATAAATTCATGAAAGCATACAAGCCTCCACCTATTATAACCAATAAAAGCGCTTGTGTATACAAACTTATGTCATTTGGGGAAAACTCCGGAAAAAGAAAGCCCAGAGCAAAAGGGCCAAGCAGCGGGACAACAGCAGCAGCCGCTGCCCCCAAAAGGGCTATCAAAGCCGTAATTCGCCCGATCAAAGCTTTCATTTTTCGGATATTTCCATCCTCCTCACATCGCGCCAGATCCGTCAGTATGGGACGAATCACAAAACCCGCCATCAGATTGATGACAGAGGTGGGGATAAAAATAATACCGTAGTAAGCATTATGTACATCTCCCAGTACGGCGTCCACTGCAAATTTGGAGGCGCCGAAGACATACAGATCAAGAAAGGTGGCGGCAAACAACCACTTTGCGCTGTGAAACAGCTCCTTTATCCTTTGCCCCTGCCTATCCCAATCCAAACCCTCATACATCAGCGGCAAGAGGGCAAAAAGCAGAATACACAGCAGCAGGACAAGAACAAAACAAACGGAGGCAAGCAAAAGGTTTCTGCTCCGGTACAAAACCCCAAGGAAAGCCCCCAGGCTGCATAGGGTGCGCAGACTCATGCTTTTACCCGCAATGTAGAGTCTTCCCCTTCTCTGCCATTCCGATTCAAAGCAGTCCGCCACCGCATCCAGAATTTTGTATACAATCATCAGCATATATACCCCTGCCGAAAGAGCATTTCTGGCAAACAAAAGGGTATATGCCAGCCCTGCAAGCAATGCCAGCCCTGCACTTAAAAAACGCAGAACCAGATAATCGCCGAAATGCCAACGTCCCGCATAATCCGTAACCTGTATCGGACGAACACCGAAATACGCCACAATATAAAGCTGCTGACCGAGAGTAGAAAAGGCAAACAGAAAAATACCGCCGGGCTGCGCCCCCAGTATCCTGCTCACCGCCAGACCGATGCTCATACTGGTCAGCGCATATACCAGACTGCCGAACATGTTCCATAGCACATTGCGCCGGGCAATATTTTCCGCACTGCCGTACATACGGCGTGATATCCAATCCATCCCTTTACCCTCTGTCTGCAAGCGGCATAATGCAAAGCTCCTTGGCATATATTCCACCGATGTCCGCCTGTAAAGAAGCAGCCAAAACCTGCTCGCCTCTTGCTCCTGCCAAAAGCACCTTTACCAGATTGGCGCCCGCCGCATGACTGAAGGGATAGCCCCCGCCGAAGCGTGCATTCATATCAATGATATAAGCACCCCTTTCGTCTACCATCACATCCACATCCATATTGCCGATATGCCCGGTATGCCCTGCAAGCCGTCTACCCAGATCCTCCAGCGCTTCATTCTTAACGATTTTGGCAATGTCCGTTTCTCCCGATCGCATCGCCAGCTTTTCTTTCACCACCGTACACAGGTAGCGGCCCTCCAAATCATTCATCACATCCAGACCGTATTCCTTTCCCTGTATACATTCCTGTATCAAAATGGCAGAATCGGCATCCTGCCTTGCCTCATACTGCAGATAGGAATTTTCGATTTCTCTTCGGATTCTGGAAAACAGCCAGTACAGCTCTTTATCATCTCCGGTTTTATAAACCCCCAGGCTTCCCATGCCCCAGCGGGGTTTTAAAATATACTCTCTGCCTGCCCGTAAATCGCTTTGCACCCTTTTATCTTCCGGCGAAAGACAGGTATATAAGGTGTTCATGCCGATACGCCGCAAAAAATCCTGCATCTTCATCTTATCGTTGCAGGTTTCCACCAAAGCACTGTCACTGAGCACAAGCTTTACGCCGATTTCGGCAAAACTGGCCCTGTGCCTTGCCAGAACCGCCAAATCAATATCAAAAAGGGACAGTAAAAGCGATATATTCTCCTTTTTACAGACTGAGAGCAAAAAAGGAATATAATCCGCATCATAAATCAAAGGACTGACATAAGCTCTATCTCCCGCCTGCATGGCGGTGCTTAAAGCCGAAGAATTGACACAAATCACCCTTCCCTCTTTACCCAGCTCTTTTTTAAAATAATCCACCATGTAGGCTCTTCTGCCCACACTGCACAGTAACACATTCATCCGCTTTCTCTCCCGTTTCCTCAATACCTGCAAAAATCCCGTATCCGTGCCGAAATAGTATCTACCTCCTCCAAATCCAGATCCGGATAAATCGGCAGGGTCAGTACCTGCTCCGCCAGGCGCCTTGCCAGAGGCGTCGGCCGGGCTTCATACAAGTCTTTATAACACTTTAAATCGTTGATGCAAGGATAAAAATATTTCCGGGTATGTATGCCCTGCTCTTCCAGCGCTTTATACAAAGCATTTCTTGCTCCTCCGCCTTCTGTAAGCAAAAGAGGAAAATAGGCATAATTATAGCTTTGCTCCTCTTTATAAACCGGCAGACGCAGACCCTTTACGGACTGCAGATTTTCCCTGTAACGCTCCGCAATCTTTTTGCGCTTTGCCATCCACTCATCTACCCGCCCCAGGTTGCACAGCCCCATAGCTGCCTGAAATTCATTCATCTTGGCATTACTCCCCACCAGCTCCACATTTTCCTTGTCCGCAATCCCGAAATTCTTCAAAAAATATAATTTTTCGTGCAGGGCGGCATCCGCCGAGCTTACGGCACCTCCCTCTATGGTGTGGTATACTTTGGTGGCATGAAAACTGAACATGGAAGCATCCCCCAAAGACGCCACCGGTCTTTTGCCGTAATACTCTCCGAAAGCATGAGCCGCATCATAAATCAGCTTCAAACCGTATTTGCCGGCAATCTTCTCCAGCCTTTCGTGGGCGCAGATATTGCCGTACACATGCACCGCCAGTATCGCCGCAGTCTTATCCGTGATTAAAGCCTCTATCTTATCCGGGTCTATGGTAAAATCCTCCTCCCGAATATCACAAAAAACAGGCTGCAAACCGTTTCTGACAATGGCATGGGTGGTGGATACAAAACTGAAAGGAGTGGTAATGACCTCCCCCCGCAACGCAAGGGCTTGCAGCAAAAGCTCCAGCGCCAGATGTCCGTTGACAAACAGGCTGATGTGCTCCGTCTGCATATATTCCTTCAAGGCTTTTTCCAGCCGTTGATGCAGACTGCCCATATTGGTCAGCCAGGCACTGTCAAATACCTCCTCCAGCAAAGAAAAGAAAGCCTCCTTTTCCGGCAGAGAAGCTTTGGTAACATAAATATCCTTACTTCGCATTCCGTTTTCCCTCCTTCCCCTTAATCTGCTCCAGCAAAAAATAAAAGCTTTCATTTTTGCTGCATACGGACAGTACAAGATACAACACTGCCCCTATGATAATCAGAAGCAACAGATGCCCAAAACTGACAGGCAGATATCTTCCGAGCATGTAAACCGCACCTCCCATCACCGCCGACAGCACAAAGGACGGGAATATATCCCGCAGTTGCATGCCGACGTCGTAGGAAAGCAGCTTTTTATTCGGATAGGCATTGATGAATATACCGATGAAATCCGCCAAAGCCTTTAACGCCACCAACTCTATACTGCCCAGGCTGACGCCGACAAACAAGGTAAGCAAGCCCAATAATTTTTTAATCAGCTCCAATTTCAAAAATTCATCGCTACGCCCCAGCGCATTGATGGCTTGTAAATTTGCAATATGTATGGGCCAACAGGCATAGGAAAGGCTTAAGAAACGCAAAAAGGGAATCGCTCCCCTCCACTTTTCTCCCAACAACACCAACACAATGCTGTCCGCCGTCGCAATCATTCCCGCCATCAGCGGCAGCGTCAGATAAGCGCTCAGTCGCACCGTATTCTGCAAAAGAAAACGCAGCTCCTCTTTCCTGTCCTGTTTTTCCGACATCAGAGGCAGCATCACGGACTGTATGGCGCTGCCCAGATTATGGACAATCAGCTTGGGAAATTGTTCCCCTCGGTTATAATTGCCCAAGGTCCCGCCCTGATACACCTTGCCGATAACCAGGGCATGAAGATTTTGAAAGGCGGTATCCAGCAAAGAAGCCGCCAGTATTTTCCAGCCGAAGGCAAACAATAGCCCCAGCCTTCTAAAGCTCATCTGCAGACCGAAGCGCAAATCGCTGCAGACAAAAAGCAAAAGCATCAGGCTGAAATAGTATACAAGCTGCTGCCACACCAGAGCATATACCCCCTGCCCCTTTCCCGCCAGATATACACTGACGATGCCGGACAACAGCGCTCCCCCGAAGCTTGCCAAAAACAAGGCACGAAACTGCATTTTCTTGGATACATAAGCATTCTGCACGGAAATGACACCCCCCGGAAACAGAACAAGCCCCAAAGCCCGAAATACTCCCACAAGCTCCGCCTTACGGTAAAAGGCTGCAATATAGGGCGCCGCCCCATACAGCAAGCCATATAAAAGAGCGGAAATCCCGAGATTTAAAAACAGTACGCTGCTGTAATCCTCTCTCTCCGCCTCCTTTTTCTGTATCAGCGCCGTAGAAAAACCGTTCTGCACCAGAACATTGGCAAAGCTGATAAAGACCGTCGCCAGCGTAATCAAATCATATTCCTTCGGCGACAAAAGCCTTGCCAGCAAAACAGACACATAAAACTGCACCCCCTGAGCGCCGCCGTTTTCCATTATTTTCCAGAAAAAACCGAAGCCCAGTTTTTTCGACAAATTCTTCTCTTCCATTGCTTATCCCTGTGTTTTACAAAGCTCACATACGCAGCATCTGCATAAGGCTTCCCACAGGCTTTGCCTTATAAATACCGAAACGTATACAGTTTTGTATCTTTTTCCACCTGCTTTTTCCAGACATCTGTGCAAAGGCACGCAGGCAGGCTGTCTTATCAGGCTCTCCCTCTGCAAATTCCTCGGCAAAGCGCAGCAAAAATGCCGCCTGTCTGTACATCAGACGATAATTTTCCTTCGCCCTTTGCAAATGCCCGGTACCGATCATCCTTCGCCACCCCTTCCTCTGCGCTCCCAAAACATTGCTCTCATGCTGTCGGTACCGCACCAAGGGCTCATCCAAATAATCCAAAATGCCGCAGTAGGAAGCCAAAAGCGCCAGATACCAATCGTGCATAAAAATATGTTCGGCGGTTTCCTTGACGCCGTAGCGCAAAGCAAGCTTTGCCAAGGCTCCATTGAGCAAAACAGTGTTCCCCGTCACCTTGTTTTCCGCCAGCAGTCCGCCAAAAGTTTTGATTTCAGCAAAATGCTGCGCCTTTGCCATGGACGGCTGCAAAACCCGCAAATGCCTATCACAGACCAGCAAATCCGTGTGCAGCAGAATCGGCGTGTTCTTACCGTGCTCCGCTTCCAAAAGCTCCAGCCTTTCCATACTTTTTTTTACCTTATCTTTGTGCCATACATCATCCTGGTCACAAAACATGATATAAGCGGCTTCAGCCTTTACCTCTTCCAGAAGACCCATAAAATTTTCTTTCACTCCGAAAGCCCGATTGCGAAGGGAAAGACGTATCTTGGCGGGATATCGTTTCTGATAATCCGCCAAAATTTCCCTCGTTCCGTCCCGGGAAAGGTCGTCACCGATGACAAGGCGGATATGCTCATAGCTTTGATGCAGAACAGAGTCCAGCTGCTCTTTGATGTACCGGCTTCCGTTATGACTGGCCAGCAAAATATAGACGCAATGCTCTTCCATTTCTCTCCCTACAATATCTTCTTCATCAGATGAAACAGCACAATCTCCAGACGCACCGTGAAAAACACCAGCCTTGAAATCCCCTCCTGCAAAGGGGAAATGTTCAAATACCGCCGATAATAATATAAGGCGCTCTCCTCCCGCAGCTTCTGTCTGGCAAGCAAAGAGGAAAAACATTTGGAAATGCTGGCGCTGTGGGCGTGTATGTAATACTCTCCCGCCAGAATCGCCGTTTCGTATCCGTAGCGTTTTAAACGCTGTCCTACAATATGCTCCTCCTGATATAAAAATACCCCTTGGTCATAGCCTCCCGCCTCCAAAAATCTGTCCGCCTGCAGCATCAGCAGAGAGCCTGCCACTGCGTCCACCTTAATGCAGCTTCCCTTTCTCTTACTCCTGTAGAAATCCGCCTTGTAATGTAAAATCCCATGGAACAAACGCCTGCACAAAGGCAGAAAATCCAAAATCTCATACAGCCATGGGCGCAGGGGATAGGCAGGCGGATAATGGAGGGGATCTATATCTTTCCGATTCTGCTGCCGCAGCAGAGGGCTGATGCAGGCAAGCTTCGGATACTTTTTTAACCTTGCCGCCATCTTCCTTACCTGCTCCTCGGTAAAAATCGTATCCGGATTTGCCACCAGCACGTAAGAACAGCCCAGACCGTAGCGGGCACGCAGAATACCGATTTGATTTCCGTAGGAATATCCTCCGTTTCTCTCTGCCCGTATCACCTCTATCTTCTTTCTGCCCTCGGCATAGGACTCCAGACGTATCGCCGACAAATCCGTGGAATCATTGTCCACCACAATAATATGGGACAGGCTTTCATAAGCCTCTATGCGTTTAAGCTGTGCAAGGACAGTATCCGCATCATTATAATTTACAAGGACACAGGCTGTTTTTCTATCTTCCTTTTGCATAGTTTCTCTTTTCCCTCTTGATTTTCCTTAACCACTGCCGGGACAGCCACACCCGCAGCCCGGGACACACAAAGGTTGCCAGATTCATCAAATGATAGGCAAACATATAGCATATATTGGCAGGCTCCGGCGGGGCATCCGCAAAGGGCGAAAGCCTTTTGTATTTTTCATAGGCTCTGCGGTAATAATTCAGATTCCCCCGTTTCCAAGGCCTCTCATCTCCCGCAAAATGCAGGATTGCCGGATGTTTCTTTGCCTGCTCAAAAACAGCCTTCGGTATCACGCCATACTCCGGTGCAAGCCGCAACAAAGCCTCATATCTCCAATACGGGTAATTGCTGAAAAAGTTATATTTCGGCGACAGGGTGCGAATCCGCTGCATAAAAGCGCCGTTGATGGCGTCCTGGTCCGCAAACAGGCAAACTTCATTGATGCTCTCCAAATATGCCAGCACCGTTTCCGTCGCCCTTGTTTTTCTCCACTGTGCCAAGTCTGCCAGCAACACGCCGGAATTGTAATAAAGCCTTTCCTTATACATGCCGATATCCGTTTTACTGGAAGGATAAATGGTGGGCTCAGGCACCGCCCCTAAGAGCTTTCCCTTCAGATCCACCGCATACAGTGCTTCCAGATTTTGCAAGACAAGCGTATCGCAGTCCAGATATAAAACCCGTTCCGCTTCGGCAGGCAAAAGCTCTCCCAAAAACAGGCGTCCCAAAGCGGCAATATCAAAGCGCGAAGTATCCGGCTTATAGCTGAATTTTTCGGCAATATCCGCAAAATCAAGGATACAGATCTCCCGTTTGTACAATAGCGCCGCGTCCCGCAGTATTTTTTGAGAGGCTTCCTTTATACCGGTGGATATGATGTAAAGCCGCAGTTCTTCCTTTCCCCTGTGATGATCCAGCAGGGAGAGCATACTGACGCATAAATGCTGCACATATTTTTCATTTGCCACATATACGATATTCATTCTTGCCCCCTTTCCCATACCCTCTATTAAATACGAATATCCCCACTTTGTCAACAAAAGCAGCTTTTCAAAAGCCAAAACTGCCACCGGGCTTTCATCCGGTGGCAGAAATAACTCTTTATTTTTTTAATTGCCTGCCTGAGGGCAAGCAGCTCTTACGGCATCTGTCGTTTCATCCTTTAAAACTCTTTTCCGCCGTTTACGCTGATATCTTCATTGTGCTTCCCGATGGCTTTGATGGCCGCCTCCAAAGCTCTTGCAATATCCTGTAAGGCCATAGCCGGCGCAGGCGCCGGTCTTCCCACCACCTGCTGCGGGATAAAGGGAACGTGCACAAAGCCTCCTCTTACCCCCGGATATCGTTTATCCAGCGTATACAGAACACCGTACATCAGATGATTGCATACAAAGGTACCTGCCGTATTGGAAACGCTGGCAGGCAAACCCTCTGCCCGAATCGCTTCCACCATGGCTTTGATTGGCAGGGTGGAAAAATATGCCGCCTGTCCGTCCTCATAAATCGGCACATCAATCGGCTGGTTCCCCTCATTGTCCTTGATTCTGGCATCATCAATATTGATTGCCACTCTCTCCGGATTGATGTCGAAGCGGCCGCCCGCCTGCCCTATACAGAGCACAACATCCGGTTTTTCTCTTTCGATGGCAGCCACCACCGTTTCAATGGATTTTCCAAATACCGTTGGAACCTCCTGCTTTACCACTTCCACCTCATCCAGATGGCTTGCCACCAGCTTCACCGCCTCCAGGGCAGGATTGATTTTCTCTCCGCCGAAAGGATCAAAGGCGGTCAATAATAATTTCATACACACTCCTTCCCGGCTTTCGCCTGTTTAAAACGCTAAGAAATACATCAAGAATATGTGAATAACCAACATGGTAACGGCAAAAGGCAGCTGCATCTTGATCACGCCGTATTTATTCTTGGTTTCCAAAAGTGCCGCCGGCATAATATTGAAGTTTGCCGCCATCGGCGTCATCAGCGTTCCGCAGTAGCCTGCCGTAAGACCGAGAGCACCCACCACTAAAGGATCGGCTCCCTGGGCAATCAGAAACGGAATGCCCACACCCACCGTAATAACGGAGAAAGCGGCAAAGCCGTTACCCATAATCGCCGTAAACAATGCCATAGAAATACAGTATACCGCCGCCGCAATGAATCTGCTGCCATCCGGTATAATATGCTTTACACCTGATGCAATCACCTCACCTACGCCGGCTGCGGTAAATACCGCACCCAGAGCCGCCAATACCTGCGGCAGCATACCTACAGGACCGATATTGTCCATCAGCCTGGTTCCGTCCTTTTCCGCATATATCGGCTTGGATTTTGTAATGAAGAATACCGCCAGCAAGGCGACAATAGCGGATAAACCGATAGCGTTGTTAGGACCGATTTCCTTCCAGAAGGTTGCAATCAGTACAGCGGATACTGCCAGTACCAGAGGCCCCAGAAATACCTTGTAGCCCAGCTTATCCGCATTTTTTCTGGTTTCTTCCGCCGTAGGCACATCCCCTGCACTCTGCTTTACGCCGCCGCTTGCCGTCAGTACAGCCATGGCAACAACGCAGATACCGGTAATGAACTTCGGTACATAAGGCCCCACAATAAAGGTAAAGGCCAAAATAGTCCAAAAAGCAAAGGTAGTGTGTTTTTGTTTTAAATTATTGTCTTTCAGAGCCTTTAAGCCCACCAGAAAAAATATCACGCCGATAATGATATAAAACAACTCCGCCACCGTCTTACTCAAACCCCAAGTGGCAAATTCCCCTAATTTCAAGGTCACATCCATACTTACTTACCTGCCTTTCCGGCTTTATACTGTTTATCCAGCTTTCTGTCATAAATAATAAAATAGATACAGGCCACCACTGCGGAAATAACCGCAATCGGAATAGACCATCTGGCAATGCCCAAAGCATCCACCGCAATGCCCTGCTCCGTCAGGGTGGTAACAATCAAAAGGGTACCGGAAGACCCCATAAAACAATTCTGTGCAAAGAAGTTTCCGAAATTCTCGGAACCGGCGCACAGACCCTTGATTTCATCCTCCGATTTCTCGTCAATCTTTCCGTAATTGGCAAGGGCTGCACCCTGAGCCATCGGATTGATTAAAGGACGTACAAACTGCGGATGTCCGCCCACACGCAGAGAAAATGCCGCCGCAAAACTACGAATCAGCATATACAAAGAAATAATCCTTCCGGTGGTCGCCACCTTCAGACCTTTGATGAAATCCACCGCCTTATCCTTCAAACCGTATCTTTCACAGATACCGATTGCCGGCAGCGTGAGTACGAACAAAGTCGCCACCCTGTTCTTGATAAAAGCATCCCCCAAAGTTGACAAGATGTCAAGCGGCGTCATTCCGGCGATCAGACCGGTCAGGATACCGGCACCGATAACGGTTGCCAGGGTATCCAGCTTCAGTACAAGTCCGACAATGACAACCAAAATTCCTAGTAACTTTAAAGCCTCCATAAAATCCTCCTTGTGAGTTTATAAGAATTTTATAAAATTTTACAAAATTCTACATAATTATAACGTATCCCCTCACTTTTATCAATATTTTCTAAAGGGATAAGGAATATTTCCCTCCTGAATCACCAAAACATCATCCAGATACAGGTTTGGTTTATCAAAAACCAGGTCAAAATGCCCTTTAGCCTCATGTTTTCCGCCCAGCGCGATGTTTCTTCCCATCCCGATATGGAAGGTTCCGTATTTTGATTCGTCTTCAATATAGGAAATCCCCCGACATTCCGACAGTTCATTCAAACCGATGCCAAATTCCGCCGCCACATAGATACCTTTATCTCCAAAGCCCTTCATATAGGCATCCAGACGTTTGCCGTCCTCACTGTCTTCAATATGCACCGCATAGCCGTGCCTGAACTCTATGTGCAGTTTCTTTTTGGGCAGTCCCAGATAGCCCAGGGAAGCGTCTACCACAAGGCTCCCCGTGGTACTGCTTTCTATCATGCTGGTATATACTTCAAAGCTGGAGGAGGACATTTTCTTTCGTCTGTCGCAGACGCCGTTAAAAATTCCCGCCCTTCTGCCGTCCAAACGAAAACGCAGATCCGTTCCCGCCGCCGTCGTAACCCTGGCACATTTTGCCTTGTCCAGCAGCTTTTTGATGGGCTCCCCTCGCTGATATGCCCGCTTCGGATCCATTTTGATAAAATTCGTGCAGAAAATAGAACTGCCGTCATTGGTGTGCATGGGAAAGGACAGAAAACGGGAGCCCTTGGAGATGGCGTAATGTACCGCTCCGGTGGTCACAAAAGAAAAATGGGTAGCCCCGATGATGGCATCGGAGTAAGACATAATTTCCTTCATCTCCTCAAGCTCTTTACCCTTTTGTATACTGTCGGAAGAAAGAAAACCGATTTTCGGCACTGCGCCGAAGCGATATGCCGCCAGTTCAAAAGCCTCCGCATCCTCTATGTGATTTTCATCCGTAATAAAATATAACAGTTCTTCTCTCTTTGCACGAATCCAGTCGGTGATGATGATTCTTGCTCCATCTGCTCTGCTGTTCATCCCTGCCTCCCTCTTTTTTTGACAACAAAAAGTCAACCCGATATGAGCTGACCTTTGCATGAATCTTTTATGTATAAAACAAGCGGTTTATCGCCGAGAAGATACCCCGAATGGAGGCTCTCGTAATGTTGCTGGAAATGCCTACGCCGTAGGTTGCCTTTCCCGTATCCATGTCCAGCAGGTGAATATAAGACGCCGCCTGGGCATTGGAACCCGCTTTTAAAGCATGCTCTGTATAATCCAGTACCTTGATGTGTATGCCGAGAGCCTCTTCTATGCTGTGTTTAACCGCATCAATCGGACCGTTCCCGATACCCGAACACTCTCTTTCCTCACCGTGATCCAGATACCTGACTCTGACCTGGGTGGCAAATTCCTCGTCCCCCAGCTCCGTTTCCGTAATGCTCAGCTTCTTGAAATGTATAGGCTCCTTTCGGTCAATGTATGCCTTTTTAAATTCCTCGTATATCTCTTCCGGTGAAACTTCCCCCTGCTTTTCGGAAATGCCCTGAATCACGTCGGCAAACTCCTTGTGCATACCCTTCGGCAGCTTGTAACCGTAGAAGGTATCCAGAACAAAAGCAACGCCGCCCTTTCCGGACTGAGAATTGATGCGCACCACCGGCTCGTATTTCCTGCCGATATCGGCGGGATCAATAGGCAGGTACGGTACCTCCCAATAGCATTTTTGTCCCGTCTGCATGGCCTGGATGCCCTTGTTGATGGCGTCCTGATGAGAACCGGAAAAAGCCGTAAATACGAGCTGTCCCGCATAAGGATGTCTTGGTCCCACACTCATTTTGGTACAGCGCTCGGATACCTCCACAATCTCCTTAATATCCCCCAGCGCCAGTTCCGGATCTATACCCTGAGAGAACATATTATACGCCATGGTGAGAATATCCACATTTCCGGTACGCTCTCCGTTTCCGAATAAAGTACCCTCCACTCTGTCGGCTCCCGCAAGCAGTGCCAACTCCGCCGCCGCCACTCCCGTTCCGCGGTCATTGTGGGGATGTATGCTTAGGATAATGCTCTCCCTGTCCTCAAAATGGCTGTGCATCCATTCAATCTGGTCGGCATATACATTCGGCGTGTTCATTTCCACCGTAGCCGGCAGATTTACAATCATCTTCTTATCCTTGCTTGCTCCCCAAGCCCTTTGTACGGCGGTGCAGACCTCCAATGCATAATCAAGCTCCGTGCCCGTAAAACTCTCCGGAGAATACTCCAGAATCACTTCTCCCTCATGGTCTTTCATGTAGCGTTTTACCATCTCTACACCGGCAACGGCAATCTCCTTGATTTCCTCTTTGGACTTTGCAAAGACCACATCCCTTTGCAGGGTGGAGGTGGAATTGTAAATGTGCACCACCGCCTTTTTAACCCCCGCCAGGGCTTCAAAAGTCCTGCGAATCAAATGCTCTCTGCACTGGCACAAAACCTGCACGCAGACATCATCCGGTATCAGCCTTCTATCCACCAGCTGACGCAAAAAATCAAATTCTATCTGGGAAGCTGCGGGAAATCCCACTTCGATTTCCTTGAATCCCAGTTTCAGCAGCAAATGAAACATCTCTATTTTTTCTTCTACAATCATAGGTTCAATAAGCGCCTGATTACCATCCCGCAAATCCACGGAACACCACAAGGGTGCTTTCATAATCTCTTTATTCGGCCAGCTTCTTTCCGGAAAATCCACTACCGGCGCTCTCTTATATCGTTCAATATGATACATGATACTTCCCCTTTCTACGAATGCATTTGCTGCACATATTCATATGCCGCCTATTATAACAAAGACCTGCTATAACAACAAATCGTTATTTTTCATGACTTCTATAACCTTATCTGCATAGCTTTCACAAAGCTCTTTGCTGGACGCCTCTACCATAACCCGTACCACCGGCTCCGTTCCGCTGGCGCGCAGCAAAATTCTTCCCTCCGTGCCCAGCTCTCTGCTTACCTGCTCCACTGCCGCACAGATTGCCGGATGCTCCTGCGTCGCCTGCTTGTCCTTAACACGAACATTTTTTAAAAGTTGCGGAAAAATTTCCAAGTCGGCAACCAGACGCGCCAGACTTTCCTTCTTTTCCAGCATCACTTCCATCAGCTTCAGCGAGGTCAAAATACCGTCGCCGGTAGTGGCATGCTTACTGAAAATGATATGCCCCGACTGCTCTCCTCCCAGACAGTTTCCGTTTGCCTGCATATTCTCATAGACATATTTATCCCCTACCGCCGTCTTTTCATAGCTGATGCCTTCTTTGTCAAAGGCTTTATATAAGCCCAGATTGGACATTACGGTGGTCACAATGGTCTTATTTTTCAAGCTGCCGTTTTCATGCATATATTTTCCGCAAATGTATAAAATACAGTCGCCGTCAATCACCCTGCCGTTTTCATCCACCGCAAGGCAACGATCCGCATCTCCGTCATAGGCAAAACCTACGTCACAGCCCTGTTCCTTGACATAGCGGCACAAATGCTCGATATGGGTGCTGCCGCAGTCCTCATTGATATTCAAACCGTTCGGGCTATTGTGAATAACATGGGTTTCCGCGCCCAAAGCATCAAATACGTTCTTGGCAATACTGGAAGCACTGCCGTTTGCACAGTCCAGTGCCACCTTTTTGTTCTTAAAGGAGCGTGTGGCAATGGAAATCAGATAGCCGATATAACGATTTCTGCCTGCCGCATAATCCACCGTCCTTCCGATATCCCCGCCTCGGGCAAGGCTAAGCTCTCCGAAGCTGCCGTCTAAGTAGGATTCTATCTTTTCCGTCACCTCCTCCTCCAGCTTCTCTCCGTTGCCGTTGATGATCTTAATGCCGTTATCATAGTACGGATTGTGGCTGGCACTGATCATGATTCCGCAGTCAAATTCCTCGGTACGTACCACATAGGAAACGCTGGGTGTCGTGGTTACATGGAGCAAATAGGCATCCGCCCCGCCGGCTGTCAAGCCCGCCGCCAAAGCATATTCAAACATGTAGCTGGAGCGTCTGGTGTCCTTACCGATAGCCACCCTGCACCGCTGCCCGTCTTTGGGATTGCGCCCGTAATACCATGCCAAAAAACGTCCCACCTGATAGGCGTGCTCCACCGTCAAATCCACATTTGCTTCACCGCGAAAACCGTCCGTTCCGAAGTATTTACCCATTTATCCCTCACTTTCCTGTAATTCCTGTAAATATCTGCGCAGTGCATCCTCCCATGGAGGCAGCAAAGCAAAACCCTTTCTGCAGAGCTTTTCCTTACTCATCCTGCTGTTGTGCGGTCTTTTTGCCTTCACCGGAAAACTTGCGGAATCCACCGCCTGCAACTGTACCTGCATCCCGGCCTGCTTAAAAATCTCTCCGGCAAAGTCATACCATGAGCAAAGCCCTTCATTGCTTGCATGATAATGTCCGTAGGCCTGTGTTTGTATCATATCCGCCAAGAGCACGCTCAAGTCCTTGGTATACGTCGGAGAGCCGATTTGATCCGCCACAACGCTTACCTGCCCCCTCTCCTTTCCCAGACGAAGCATGGTCTTGATAAAATTATTACCGTGCAGACCGAAAACCCAGGAGATGCGCACAATAAAAAACTTCTCCAGCTGTTCCACAAACAGCTCTCCCTCATATTTGGTCTGCCCGTATACATTCAAGGGTTCTCTCGCATCCTCCGGCTCCCAGGGTCTGCTGCCTTCACCGTTAAACACATAATCCGTGCTGATGTACATCAGCTTGATGTCCTTTTCCCGGCAAAATTCCGCAATATATTTGGTGCCCAGGGCATTGATGCGCCGCGCAAGCTCCGGCTCGTCCTCCGCCTTATCCACCGCCGTATATGCCGCGCAGTGTATAACTGCCGAAAGACCCTTGGCAGCTTCCCCTGCCAGTACCTTTTGTACCGCCGCCTCATCCGTAATATCCATTTCCGCCAGATCTACGCCCAGACAGTCAATTCCCCGCTTTTCCAGCTCCGCCGTCAGATCCTTTCCCAGCTGGCCCTTAGCCCCCGTAACCAAAACACGCATTACCATCTTTCTCCATACATTTTATCAAAATACTTGGTGTACTCGCCGCTGACAATGTTTTCCCACCACTGTCTGTTATCCAGATACCACTGGATGGTCATCACAATACCGGTATCAAAATTGTACTCCGGCTTCCAGCCAAGCTCCTTTTCCAGTTTCTGCGGATCTATGGCATAACGCCTGTCATGCCCCGGCCTGTCCGTCACAAAACGAATCAGACTTTCCGGTTTCTTCAGTACCCTTAAAATCGTCTTCACCACTTCCAGATTGGTTCTTTCATTATGGCCTCCCACATTGTAAACCTCTCCGACCCTGCCCTGACGAATGATCAAATCAATCGCCGTACAGTGATCCTTTACGTGCAGCCAGTCCCTGACATTTTCCCCTGTTCCGTATACCGGCAGTTCCTCATTTGCCAGAGCTCTGCTGATGATAAGCGGAATCAGCTTCTCCGGAAAATGATAAGGCCCGTAGTTGTTGGAGCATCTGGAAATACTCACCGGCAGACCATAGGTTCTGTGGTATGCCATCACGAACAAGTCTGCGCTTGCCTTAGAGGAAGAATAAGGACTGGAGGTATGCAGCGGCGTTTCCTCCGTAAAGAACAAATCCGGTCTGTCCAAAGGCAAATCGCCGTAAACCTCATCTGTGGAAACCTGGTGGTAACGCTGAATACCGTAGGTCTTACAGGCATCCAAAAGTGTGGTGGTTCCGATAACATTGGTTCTGACAAAGGCCTCCGGATCCGTAATGGAGCGATCCACATGGCTTTCCGCCGCAAAATTCACCACCACATCCGGCTTCTCCTCTTCAAAAAGGCGGAAAATAAAGGCTCTGTCCGCAATATCACCTTTGATAAAGCGATAATTCTTCTTATTCTCCACCGGCTTTAGGGTTTCCAGATTTCCCGCATAGGTCAGTAAATCCAGGTTGATGATTTCATCTTCCGGATACTTCTCCACCATATAGTGCACAAAATTTCCGCCGATAAAGCCGGCTCCGCCCGTTACAATAATCTTCATCTTACACCTTCCTAACTCAACGTATCAATATATTTACCGTCCAATACATCCTTCAAATACGCGCCGTATTGGTTTTTTTTCAATATCTCGTAGGTTTCCATAACCTTTTCTCTGTCAATCCAGCCCTTTAAATAGGCAATCTCCTCCAGACAGGCAATCTTTCTGTGCTGATGGGTTTCTACCGTGTAAACAAAATTGGTGGCCTCCACCAAGGACTCATGGGTTCCCGTATCCAGCCAGGTAAAACCCTGTCCTAAAAGCTTCACCTCCAGCTCTCCCTTTTCCAGATAAATCCGGTTCAAATCCGTAATCTCCAGCTCTCCTCTGGCGGAAGGCTTTAAGTTCTTGGCATATTCCACCACCCGGTTATCATAAAAATATAGACCCGTCACACAGTAATTGGATTTTGGCTTCTCCGGTTTTTCTTCTATCGAGATGGCTCTGCCGGCGCTGTCAAACTCCACAATGCCGAAGCGCCAAGGGTCATCTACATAATAGCCGAATACCGTCGCCCCCCTTTCCTTGGCAGCCGCCGCTTCCAGCCGCTTTTTCAAGCCGTGGCCGTGAAAAATATTATCTCCCAGTACCATGGCTACGCTGTCTTTTCCGATAAACTCTTCGCCGATGATGAACGCCTGTGCCAAACCGTCCGGACTTTTCTGCACCGCATACTGCAGATGGATACCGAACTGACTGCCGTCCCCCAACAAATCCTGAAAACGCGGTGTGTCAAAAGGCGTGGAGATAATCAAAATCTCCCGAATCCCCGCTTCCATCAATACGGAAAGAGGATAATAAATCATGGGTTTGTCATAAATCGGCAGAAGCTGCTTGGATGTAACCTTGGTCAACGGATAAAGCCTGGTTCCGCTCCCCCCTGCAAGAATAATGCCTTTCATACTAATATGCTCCTTTCAGACTCTTATTCCGGATATACCAGATTTTCCGGTTTTATATTGTACAGTACCTCCCGCAAGTATTTATCCGATAAATACTTTGCCATAGGCAGGTTCATATCATGAAAATTGCCGCAGTCCCTGGCATTGGCGCCGGGAATTTCTCCCACAAAATCTCTTGTAAATTCGAAGCTTTCCCGTACTAAAGGCAAAACCTCTTCCGAGGACATATCTCCGCCCAAAAGCAGATAAAATCCGGTTCTGCAACCCATGGGACCGAAATAAATCACCCTGTCTTTGTACACCGGATGATTGCGCAGGAAAGTGGCAATCAGGTGCTCCAAAGCATGCATTTCCGCCGTATTCATCACCGGCTCGGCATTCGGTCTTGTCATCCGTATATCAAAGCTTGTAATCGTTTCTGCACCGATACGATCCTTTCGGGATACATATATCCCCGGTAACAAACGCAGATGGTCAATTGTAAAACTGGCTATTTTCTCCATCCTGTCCCCTCCTCTAAGCCCGGTATTTCTTGGCATGGCTTTCCATTAAGGCTTGATCCTCAAAATAATTGATGCGCATAGCCGCCTTTACCTCCGACAGGGTCTGCGCCGCAATCTCCCTTGCCTTTTCGCTGCCCTTTTTCAAAATCCGGTAAACTTCCGGCACGTCCTTTTCAAACTCCGCTCTGCGCCTGCGCAAAGGCTCCAGCTCCTCTTGTATAATCTCATTTAAGAAACGCTTTACCTTGACATCTCCCAAACCGCCCTTTGTATAGTGGGCTTTCAATGCATCCAGATTCTCATACTCCGGCAACAGACGCTCAAAATGCTCCTGCCTGGAGAATGCATCCAAATAGGTAAAGGCGGTATTGCCTTCCAAATGTCCCGGGTCGGAAACCCGGATGTGCAAAGGATCCGTATACATCTTCATCACCTGCTCCTTCACCCGCTCCGGCGTGTCGGCAAGATAAATACAATTTCCGAGAGATTTGCTCATTTTTGCCTTGCCATCCACTCCCGGCAAGCGCATACAGGCTTGACTTTTCGGGATCAATGCTTCCGGCTCCACCAGAACCTCTCCATAAATACCGTTAAATTTCCTGACAATTTCTCGACACTGCTCTATCATCGGCAACTGATCCTCCCCCACAGGCACCGTCGTTGCCTTAAAGGCTGTAATATCCGCCGCCTGGGAAATCGGATAGGTCAAAAACCCTACCGGCAGGCTCGCCTCAAAGTTGCGCAGCTTAATTTCCGCCTTTACCGTAGGGTTTCTCTCCAAACGAGCCAAGCTTACTAAATTCATATAATAAAAGCTCAACTCACAAAGCTCCGGTACCATAGACTGTATAAAAATCGTGGATTGCTCCGGATCAATACCGGCACTCAAATAATCCAGCGCCACTTCGATGATATTCTCCCGAATCTTATCCGGATTTTCCACATTATCCGTCAATGCCTGCGCATCCGCAATCATAATCAATGTTTTTTCGTATTCTCCGGAATTTTGCAGCTCCACCCTTCTTTTTAAGGAGCCTACATAATGCCCCACGTGCAGTCTGCCTGTCGGTCTGTCACCCGTCAGTATAATCTTGCCCATACTTAACCTCTCTCATCCTTATTGCTTCATATTATCCCATACTTAGCCCAATCATAAGCTATATCATATCAAAAATCGAAAAAACAAGCAAGGTATGTTTACTTATGCCGCAATTCGGGCTATGATACAAGAGTAAACAGCAATGATTCGGAAAGGAGTTTTTGATGAAACTGGAAGTTTTTTATGATTATGTCTGTCCCTACTGCTACAAGGGTCTGGAGGAACTCAGGAGCCTGACTGCCGGGTATCCTGAAGTAGCACTTGATTTTATTCCTTGTGAGGCTCATCCCAGACCGGAACCTGCCAAAATACATTCCGACCTGGCTGCACAGCTTTGTTACTTTTTGAAAGATAAGGGCTTGGATGTTCAAGCTTATAATGACCTGGTATATAAGGCACACTTTGAGGATAAGCTGCCCGTAGACGACCCTGCATTGCTGGCGAGCTTTGCTGCAGCCTGCGGTGCCGACGAACAGGAAGCCCTGCACGCCCTTAAGCAAAATCTCTATGCCGAGCAGGTAAGGAAGGCCAATGAGCTGGTTTGGAGTACCCTTGGCTGCCCTGCCGTACCAAGTTATCGCTGCGGCGATAAAACCGCTTTCAGCGGAGGCGGCGTGCTGGTCAGCCCGGATGCCGTAGAAAAACTTCTCGGCTGATAAACCTGATACAATAAAGCAAGGAAGCTGCTTCCCCTGGGGGCTGCAGCTTCCTTACTTTATTGTCTTTTCTTTATGGAATCCAAACTCCTGCAGCATCTACCTTATAGCCGTCCGGTGTGGTGGCGGATACCAGCATGGCGCCGTCTGCCGCCAGATAGTACCATTTTCCGCTGTATTCCACCCAGCCCTTAGCCATATAGCCCTGGCTGTCAAAATAATACCACTTTCCCTTATCCTGCAGCCAGCTGCTCTTCGGATAAGAGCCGTCCTTATAGCTGTACCACCAGCCTTTCGGATTTTGTATCCACTGCCCCTCCTGCGATATGCGTATAGCATGGGTATTCGCCGAAGCGGAGCGCTTAATCTGTCTGCTTCTGCTCACACTT
>JBGZHY010000121.1:0-8868 GCA_041848045.1 Lachnospiraceae bacterium | reverse complement strand
CAATAATTTAAGCCAACAGGTGGTGGATAATGTGCGTAAGCATTTGAATGCAAGAATTTACAATACAATAATACCAAGAAATGTACGTTTGGCAGAGGCGCCGAGTTTCGGCATGCCGATTACGGAATATGACAGTAAGAGTACGGGAGCAGAGAGTTATAGGATGTTGGCTGCGGAAGTGATGAGCCGACAGGAATAAAATGGAGAGAAATATGGCGAAAATGAAAAGAGGTTTGGGCAAAGGCATCGGCGCCTTGCTGGGAGATGAACATAATGAAAAGGACGGCAAGGATATAAAAAAGGGAATGGTGGCAAAAACGGGAGAACAAGCGCAGGAAGAAGAAAAAGGAGAAGTTTTTGTCAATATCGCCCTGGTGGAGCCGAATAAAAATCAGCCGAGAAAGAATTTTAAAAAAGAAGAGCTGGAGGAGCTAAGCGCATCCATCCGTCAATATGGAATTTTGCAGCCTTTAATAGTAAAGAAAAATGGGAAAAAGTATGAAATTATTGCAGGTGAAAGACGCTGGAGGGCTGCCAATCAAGCCGGTTTAAAGGAAGTACCGGTTGTTATCCGAGATTATGATAAGCAAAAAACCATGGAAATTTCCATTATTGAGAATATCCAGCGTTCGGATTTGAATGCCATTGAGGAGGCTTTGGCTTTTAAGAGCTTGATTGATGAGTTCGGACTTACCCAGGAGGAACTCTCTCTTCGCGTATCCAAAAACAGAGCGACCATTGCCAACAGCATACGTTTGCTGAAGCTGGATGAGGAAGTACAGGGCTTTTTGATAGAGGGAAAATTAAGCGCCGGTCATGCCAGGGTTTTGCTTGCGGTAGAGGATAGGGAAATACAGAAGAAACTGGCAAAAGATATCATTGACGCCAATTTAAGTGTTAGAGAGGTTGAAAAACTGATAAAGAGTCTTGCAAAGCCTGCCCGAAAGAAGCCGGAGAAGGAAGAAGAAAGAGATTTAAGTATATTTTTTAAGGAATACGAGGAAAAGATACGGCAGATACTGGGAACCCAGGTGCATATCAATCGCAAGGATAAAAATAAGGGAAGGATAGAGATTGAATATTATTCCGCAGTGGAATTGGATAGGATTTTGGAGCTCTTGCGTACAATAAAACAGTAAGGATAAAATTATGTCAAATATACAAATGATAGATATTGCTTTGATAGCAGTCAATATTGTGCTGCTTATGATTGTGATATACGGATTTTTTAAATATAGATCTTTGTTTCGGGCTTATGATGTGTTTATGCGGGGAAAAACGGCGGAAAGCCTTGAACATACTATGATGCAGATGTTGCAGGAGATAGAGGAGCTGAAATCGGAGGATAAGCTGAATAAAAAATTTATGCGTGAAATCAATAAAAATCATAGGGCATCCTTCCAAAAGTTCGGGGTGGTTAAGTATAATGCCTTTAAAGGAATGGGAGGCAATTTAAGCTTTGTACTTGCCATATTGGACTACACGGATTCCGGATATATCTTTAATTCCGTTCATTCCCGGGAGGGTTGTTTTAACTATGTCAAAGTGGTGGACAGAGGTCGAACTGATGTTCTTTTAGGGGCGGAAGAAAAGGAGGCACTGGAACAGGCTCTTGGCTATATTGAGAGGAAGCCGGAGTAAGATCGGCGAATAATTTTGGAGAAAGAAAAAAGCTGCCGTTCAGGGAATACCCCGGGGGCAGCTCTTGATTAAAGAGAAACTTTGTGCAGGCGTTTTAAAACTTCAGGACCGATGAAAAATGCCAGGGCAATTTTCATACAGTCGGCAGTGATAAAGGGAAGCACACAAAGCTTCAGCGCGGATACAAAATCAATTCCTTCTTTTTTGTATATAAACCATAGGGTGCCGAGCAGGTAGCAAATCAGCAAAGCGATAAACATTCCTGCAAGGTGCAGGGCTTTTTTTCCGGGAAAGCGGTGGAAAACATAAGAACTGACGAAACAAAGGGGCAGGTAACCGAGCAGATATCCGCCGGTGGGTCCGAAGAGGACGCCAAGACCCGCACCGCCCTTTGAGAATACGGGAAGTCCCACAATGCCGAGAAGCAGGTACAGCAGTACGCAAAGGCAGGCGGAGGCAGGTGCCAACAGGTAGGAACAAAGGTAAAGAATAAAGACTGCCAGAGAAAGAGGAACCGGTGTTATCGGCAGGGGAATGGATAAGGGTGCCAGTACACATAAAAGGGCAGCCATAAAGGCAATTTGTATCATATTTTTGGTGCTGAAGAGTTTTGCTTGATTCATTGTAAGCTCCTTTAATGAAATATCTATTAAAGGATAATATACAAAAGAAAGAGAATTGTCAACTGAAAATATTTATATAGTTAACAATGTGTTTGTAACTGAAAGTTATAGAAGAAAATACAAAAGAATATTTGACAAGCATATATCAGGTTGATATAATACTGTTCATTGAAGCAAAGGAGCTTTGGAAAACAAGGGCTTTCTTTGCTTTTTTATTTAATGGATAAAGGGAAAAGATATCAATGAAAAGGAGGAAATGAAGATGTCATATGTAGATAAGGTATATGAGCGTGTCACCATGCAAAATCCGGGAGAGCCGGAGTTTCATCAGGCGGTAAAGGAAGTGCTGGATTCTTTGAAGCTGGTGATTGAGGCCAATGAGGATCTATACAGCCGTCATGCCATTTTGGAGAGATTTGTGGAGGCGGAAAGAATTGTTTCTTTCCGGGTGCCATGGATTGACGACGCCGGAAAGGTACAGATTAACAAGGGCTACAGGGTGCAGTTCAACAACGCCATCGGTGCCTATAAAGGAGGACTTCGTTTCCATCCGTCCGTAAACCAATCTATTTTAAAGTTTTTGGGCTTTGAGCAGACCTTGAAAAATTCCTTAACCGGCTTGCCGATGGGCGGCGGTAAGGGCGGTTCCGATTTTGATCCGAAGGGAAAGTCGGACAGAGAGGTTATGGCATTTTGCCAGAGTTTCATGATAGAGCTTTATAAGTATGTGGGGAAAGACATCGACGTACCGGCGGGAGATATCGGCGTAGGAGCAAGAGAGGTTGCATATCTTTTTGGACAGTATAAGAGATTGACCAATTCTTTTGAAGGCGTTTTGACCGGAAAGGGACTTTCTTTCGGCGGTTCTTTGGCAAGAAAAGAAGCCACCGGCTATGGTGTTGTCTATATTTTGAATGAGATGTGCAAGGCAAACGGAAAGGAATTACAGGGTAAAACCGTTGTGGTGACCGGTTCCGGAAATGTTGCAATCTATGCGGCTGAAAAGTGTCAGCAACTTGGTGCCAAGGTTGTGGCAATGTGCGATTCCAACGGTTATTTGTATGACGGAGAAGGAATTAAGCTGGATGTTATCAAGGAGCTTAAGGAAGTAAAGCGTGTGAGAATTTCCGAGTATGCCAAAGAGGTAGCGGGAGCCGTGTATACAGAGGGCAAGGGCATTTGGAATATCAAATGCGACATATTCCTGCCATGCGCAACCCAGAATGAGCTGGATGTGGAGGGTGCAAAGGCGCTGGTGGCAAACGGCTGTTTTGCCGTGGTGGAGGGCGCCAATATGCCTACCACTTTAGAGGCAACGGAGTATCTGCAGAAAAACGGAGTGTTATTTATGCCGGGGAAGGCGTCCAATGCCGGCGGTGTGGCTGTTTCCGGTTTGGAGCAGAGCCAGAACGCGCTGCGTTTATCCTGGAGCTTTGAAGATGTGGATAAGCAGCTGCAGGATATTATGAAGGATATTTTTGCCAAAGTGGATGACGCCGCTAAGAGATACGGCGCAGCCGGAAACTATGTGACAGGTGCCAATATTGCAGGTTTTGAGAAGGTGGCAAATGCCATGATTGCACAGGGCATCGTATAAAAAGCTTAAAAAATCGCTTAGACCCCTACGGTTTAAGCGATTTTTATGTTTACTCTTCATCTTCCCAGCTTTGTGCCTTGGTAACGGCTTTTTGCCAGCCCTTATAAAGGGCGTCCATTTCAGCCTTTTCCCGAAGAGGTGAAAAGCTGTGTTCCGCCTGTCTGGAGGAGAGGATTTCTTTTTTATCCTGCCAAAAGCCCAGAGCAAGACCGGCTAAAAAGGCGGCGCCCAGTGCGGTGGATTCGCTGATTAAGGGACGCAGTACCTTGGTCTGCAAAAGGTCCGCCTGAAACTGCATCAGGAAATTGTTTTTGGAAGCACCGCCGTCCACCTTCAAATCCTTGATGTGCAGGCCGGTATCTTCTTCCATGGCACGCAGCACATCTTTGGTCTGGTAGGCAATGGATTCCAAGGCGGCACGGATGATATGATTGCGATTCGTACCGCGGGTCAGCCCCACAATGGCGCCTCTGGCATACATATCCCAATAAGGGGCGCCGAGTCCGACAAAGGCGGGGACGAAATAAACGCCTCCGCTGTTTTCCACGGATTGTGCAAAATATTCCGTATCCTTGGAATCATGGACGATTTTCAATTCATCCCGTATCCATTGCACGGCGGCACCGGCAACGAAAACGGAGCCTTCCAGGGCATAATCCACCTGTCCGTCAATGCCGACGGCAATGGTGGAGAGCAGACCGTTTCGGCTTCTGACCATTTGCTTTCCGGTATTCATTAGCATAAAGCAGCCGGTACCGTAGGTGTTTTTTACATCCCCGTCTGCAAAGCAAGCCTGTCCGAACAGGGCGGCCTGCTGGTCGCCTGCGATGCCCGCAATGGGAATTTGCAGAGCGCCGCCGCTTTCGGAAGCAATATTACAGTAGCCGTACACTTCCGAAGAGTTTCTGACCTGGGGAAGCATGGAGGAAGGGATGCCTAAGGTATCCAGGATTTTGGCGTCCCATTCCAGACTGCGGATATTATACAGCATGGTGCGGGAGGCATTGGTATAATCCGTAATATGCAGTCTGCCGCCGCTAAGCTTCCAAACCAGCCAGGTATCTACCGTACCGAAGAGAAGCTTACCTTCTCTAGCCTTTTGTGCGGCGCCTTCCACGTTTTCCAGAATCCATTCCAGCTTGCTGGCGGAAAAATAGGGATCTATGCGAAGACCGGTGTTTTCTCTGACATAGGCTTCAAATCCCTCTATTTTCCGCAGTGCTTCACAGCGTTTTGCGGTACGTTTGCACTGCCAGACGATGGCATTGTATATGGGTTCTCCGCTTTCCTTATCCCACACAATAACGGTTTCCCTCTGGTTGGTAATTCCGATGCCGGCAATGTCTTCAAAGGCAATATTGCGCTTTGCCATAGCCTCGTGTAAAACGGCATACTGGCTTGCCCAGATTTCCATGGGGTTATGCTCCACCCAGCCTTCCTTCGGGTAGATTTGCATAAACTCTTTTTGGCTGAGGGAAACAATATGTTGTCCCTTATCAAAAATAATCGCCCGGGAACTGGTGGTTCCCTGGTCCAAAGCAATGATATATTTCATACATCCTCCTTATCCGATATTTTGGCGAGAAGATTGTGCCTGATACATTTCATAGTATTTTCCCTTTGCGGCAATCAGACTGTCGTGGTTTCCCTCCTCCAATATGCGTCCCTTATCCAAAACAATGATTTTATCCGCATGCCGAATGGTGGAAAGCCTGTGGGCGATGACAATGGTACTCCGATTGGCCATCAGTACCTTCATGGCATCCTGAATAATCTTTTCCGTTTCGGAATCGATGGAGCTGGTCGCCTCATCCAGGATTAAAATGCGCGGATTGTGGGCAAGAGCGCGGGCAAAGGAGATGAGCTGACGTTGACCGGCGGAGAGATTGCTTCCCCTTTCAGAAATATTTTCATCAATACCCCTTGCAAGATCTTGCAATACCAAATCCCCTCCCAGGCTTTGCAGTGCTTTTAGGGCCTGCTCCCTGCTGATCTCCGGATTTCCCAGGCGGATATTGTCCAGTACCGTACCGCTGAACAGGTAAGGCTCCTGTAAAACGATGCCCAGATATTTGCGTATACTTTTGGCGGATAGGCGGGATAATCTTTGCCGATCAATAAAAATTTCACCCTTTTGGGGCTCGTAAAACTTCATCAAAAGGTTTAAAACAGAACTTTTACCGGAACCGGTATGCCCCACAAGCCCCAAGGTTTGACCCGCTTCCAGAGAAAAGCTGATATCCTTTAAAACATAATCCTCCTCTTTATAGGCAAAGGAAACATGTTCAAAGCAAAGTCCGCCCTGTACTTCCCCTACAGGCTCTGTAGCATCCGTTTTTCCCTCTCTGTCGATAAAGGCAAAGACATGCTTTGCGGCAACTACGGAACGTTGCAGCTGGGGCATTTTATCGAAGATGCCGTAGCTTTGCTGAAACAGAAGTCCCAGATAATGCATATAAACATATACAATGCCCAGTCCCACCGTTCTGCCGTTTTTAAGTACGCTGATGCCGAAAAACAAAAACATAAGGGTCATGGCAAAACCTCGTAAAAATCCGATGATATTATGAGAAAGCGCGGATTCCAAGGTCAAAAGCTTCATTTCGCTGCGCAGTTTGTCTGCATTGATTTTTTCAAAGTCCTCCTGCATTTTACTTTGCCCGTTGAAGCTTTGGATAATGGCAATGCCCTGTATGGATTCATTCATCATGGCGTTCAAATCACTGATTCTGTCGCGAATAATGTGATTGTGAGGCGTGGCGGTTCTGGTATAAAAAAGCACTATGCCGTAAAACAGCAGGATGAGCAGGATACAAAGGAGGGCAAAGGCGGCGTCTATCCAAAACAGCGCCGCAAAAATACCGACGATATAAACAGCGCTGCTTAAAAACTGGGAGAGTACGGTAACATATAAATCTCCTACAGCCGCCGTATCGTTGGTGATTTGGGAAAGAATTTTTCCGGCAGGGAGATTATCAAAAAAGGGAATCTCCTGCCTTTGTGTGCTGATAAACATTTCCTCACGCATATCCCGAACAACGGAAAGGGCTATTTTTTGCAGCTGCAGATTTCCGATATATTTCAAACTGATACCCGCAATCTCCGAAAGCAGGAAAGAAGCGGACAGAATGAGAATATTCCGAAGCTCCAGAGGGCTTTTCGGCAGCTCCGTATCAAATATATATTTAATAAGGAAAGGCGATAAAATGCCGAACAAAACCGAAAGCACCAAAAGAAAGATACCCAAAAACAACAGAGCGCGGAAACGGAGGGCATAAGAGGCAAGGCGCCTGATATCTTTTTTGCTGATATTATGGTTCATTGCCGTCCTCCAGTTTCTGTATAGTGTATTGTTCTTTGTACCAGCCCTCAATCTGTAAAAGGCTGTGGTGGGTACCGCGCTCCGTGATTTCTCCTCTGTCCAAAACGATGATTTCATCCGCATGTTCAAGGGCGGATAAGCGATGGGCAACGATGAGGGTCGTCTTACCGGCACGGTTTTTGCGGATATTTTCAATGATTTTTTGTTCGGTTTTGGCATCAACGGCAGAAAGCGCGTCATCCAAAATCAGGATTTCCGGATCTTTTAAAAGAGCACGGGCAATAGAGATACGCTGCTTTTGACCGCCGGATACGGCAATGCCACGTTCTCCCACAAGGGTATCCAGACCTTGGGGTAGGGCAAATACATCTTTTTCAAAGTCTGCCAGATGCAGAACCTCCTGCAGACGGAAAGCGTCTGCGGCACTGCCGCCGAATAAAATATTTTCCCGAATGGAACGGGAGAACAGGATATTATCCTGGGCGACATAGCCGATTTTGTCCATCAAAGAGCCGTCCTCTATCCGGTTGATGGGAAGTCCGTTGACGGATAAGCTTCCCTGTCCCATGTCGTAGCGTTTTAAAATCTGCTTTAAAAATGTGCTTTTTCCGCTGCCGGTTTTTCCCACTATGCCCAAAGTGCGGGATTTTCGGATTTCCAGGTCGATATGGCTCAGCTGTAAACCGCTGCTGCCGGGATAGGAAAAACAGTAGTCCCGAAAAAGGATGCTTTGTATGGAATCCGATAAAGGGAGGAGAAGCTCTTCTTCATCCCGATTTTTTTCCTGCAAAACCGCATCCACCCGACGGATGGACGCGCTGCCTCTGCCGGCAATGTTGATAAACTCTCCGATGGCAAACATAGGCCAGGCCAGATGCTGCAAGTAGATTTGAAAGGAAATCAGGGCACCTAAGCTTAATTCCCCTTCACGAATAAGGATACTGCCGTAAAAAATGGCAAAGGCGGTGCATAAAGCGGTAAATAAATGGGACAGGGGCATAAAAGCGGAGGAAATCCGCTGTGCGGACAAAAGATTCTGCCGAGCCTTTTGAATGCAGTCCTGAAAGGTCTGTAAAATGCGTTCGTCCATGGTATATGCCCGAACAAGGCGGATGCCGGCAAGATACTCCAGGGTCTTGTCATTCATTTCGGCAAAAGCGCTTTGGTAGCGCATATAGCGCTCATGGACATATTTGCCGAGAATCTGTACTAAAATCGCCATAAAAGGAAGGGGTAAAATGCTGACAAGGGTCAGTTTCCATGAAACGAAAAAGCACATGGCCAATAAAACGGCAAGGCTGAAGCCGATGCCGTCAGAGGCAGCCAGCACGCCGAAGCCCCCCAGCTCCCGTATTTCCGCAACATCGCCCGTGGCCCGCGCCATCAGGTCGCCGGTATTATATTTTTCAAAAAAGGGCGTCTTCATATGCATGAATTTTTGGAACATAGAAGAAATCAGCTCTTTTTGAATCAAAATGGAATTTTTGAATATTTTATACTGCCACAAAAAGCCGAAGAGATATTCCGACACAAAGAGCAGGCACAAAAGCGCAAGATAAAAGAGCAGCTCTCTTCTTCCCAGACTTCCCTGTACAATGCTGTCCAGAGCCTTGCCCAAAACCCAAGGAAACAGGACAACAATAACATTGGTCAGCATCAGAATCAGGATGCCCGTAAAATACGAT
>JBGZHY010000120.1:0-15138 GCA_041848045.1 Lachnospiraceae bacterium | reverse complement strand
TGTTATGATGGCAGACAGGAAAGGAGGCAGGATGGAAGAGAGAAGTGTAAAAAAATTTTTGGAGCAGATGCCTTGCGGGAAACAGAAAAGGAAGTGGGAAATACAGGAGGGCAAAACCCTGGATGTATGGCTGATCAAGGGGGGGCGCAACGGAAAAACCCTTGTATTGACCGCGGGCGTACACGGCTGTGAGTATGTGGGCATTTTAAGTCTGCCTTCCCTGTTTACGGAAATATCTGCCGAGGATTTGCAGGGCAATATCCTGATGCTGCCCCTGCTCAATCCCGGAGCCTTTTATGAGGGGGCAAAGCAGGTGATGCCGGAGGACGGAGAAAATTTAAACCGTGTTTTTCCGGGAAATGCCGAGGGTACATACAGCAGGAAGCTTGCCAAGTGGATAGAAGAAGAGATTTATCCGGCGGCAGATTTTATCTTGGATTTGCATGGCGGAGATATACAGGAGGATATGCTTCCGCTGGTCTTTTTCCCTGCCGAAGCGGCAGAAGAGGTATCGAGGTTTGCGGAGGAGGGAGCAAGAAGGCTTTTGGTGAACTATCGTCTGGCCTCCCGTTCCCGAAACGGTTTGTATTCCTATGCAGCCCTGCAGGGTATTCCGGGACTTTTGCTGGAGATTGGGGGAAGAGGCACTTATCGAGCGGGGGATATTGCGCTTTGCAAAGATTGTATCCGTCGTATGCTGGCTTATCTCGGTATTTGCGGAGAGGACATTTGCAATGAGAAGCAGAAAAAAAGTGAAAGCTCTTTCTATATAGAAGCCATCGATTCCGGTTTTTGGTTTATTCGGGTGCAGGCGGGAGAAGCTATTGAAAAAGGGCAGCTTTTGGGAGAAGTCAAGAACACGGAAGAGGAAGTTTTGCAGGCTGTTTATGCCGAAGAAAGCGGTATGGTATGGTACAGCACCCGGGTACCGGGGGTTAAACAGGGAGATCCGCTGATTGCCTACGGTAAAATATAGTTTGTGCCCTGTGAAAGGATTGCAATTTATAAATAAATAGTATACAATCAAAAGTTGTATATACAGTTATTCTATGCGGTAGAAAGGGTAGAACATGAATAAAAGACCAGTTGTATTATGTATCATGGATGGATTCGGCCTCAACAGCAAGCAGGAACACAATGCGGTATTTGAGGCGAATACACCTGTTTTTGATAGGCTGATTAAGGAATGTCCCTACAAAGAAGGTCAGGCTTCCGGCTTGTTTGTAGGCTTGCCGGACGGACAGATGGGCAACTCCGAGGTAGGGCATTTGAACATCGGTGCAGGCAGAATTGTGTATCAGGAGCTGACCAGAATCAGCAAGGCGATAGAAGACGGTGATTTTTTTGCGATTGAGGCTTTCTTAAAGGCGGTGGAGAACTGTAAAGCCAATCACTCCGCCTTGCATCTGCTCGGTTTGGTTTCCGACGGTGGTGTTCACAGCCACAATACCCATATTTACGGTTTGCTGGAGCTTGCCAAGAGAGAAGGCCTGGAAAGGGTTTATGTACATTGTTTCCTGGACGGAAGAGATACGCCGCCGACCTCCGGCAAAGGCTTTGTGGAGGAGTTGGAAAAGGAAATGGCAAGAATCGGCGTAGGACAGGTGGCTTCCGTAATGGGACGTTACTATGCCATGGACAGAGATAATCGCTGGGACAGAGTGGAACAGGCATACAAGACCATGACGGAGGGAAGCGGGAAGCAGGAAGCGGGAGCGGTTTCCGGCATTGCCGCCTCTTATGCGGAAGGTAAAAACGATGAATTTGTGCTGCCCTTTGCCGTGGCCAAAGAGGGCAAGGCCGTGGGACTGATTCAGGATAAGGACAGCGTGATTTTCTTCAACTTCCGTCCGGACAGGGCAAGAGAGATGACGAGGGCTTTCTGCAGCGATGATTTTACAGGCTTTAACAGAGCAAAGCGTCTGGAACTTTGCTTTGTATGCTTTACGGAATATGACGAGAATATTCCCAACAAAATCATTGCCTTTGATAAGGAGGAGATTAACCAGACCTTGGGAGAGATTGTATCTCAGGCGGGCTTAAAGCAAATTCGTCTGGCGGAAACCGAGAAGTACGCCCATGTTACCTTCTTTTTCAACGGCGGCATAGAAGAGCCGAATGTGGGGGAGGAGCGTATTCTGGTGAACTCTCCGAAGGATGTGGCAACCTACGATTTAAAGCCGGAGATGAGTGCTTTTGAAGTATGCGATAAACTTTGCGCAGCCATTCGCTCTAAAGAATATGCTCTGGTAATTGTCAATTTTGCCAATCCCGATATGGTGGGGCATACCGGTGTGGAAGCGGCAGCCATTAAAGCTATCGAAGCGGTGGATACCTGCCTGGGAAGAGCGGTAGAGGCGATAAAGGAAGTGGACGGCACCATGTTTGTCTGTGCGGATCACGGCAATGCGGAGCAGATGGTGGATGATGAAACCGGTGAGGCTTTTACAGCCCATACGACCAATCCGGTGCCGTTTATCCTGGTGAATGCACCGGAGGGCGTGGATTTGGCGGAGGGCGGCAGATTGTGTGACATCGCGCCTACGCTGTTGGAGCTTATGGGTCTTAAGCAGCCGGAAAAGATGACGGGTCACAGCCTGTTGCGGAAAAATAGATAAAGGAGTTCGGACTGCCGCCGGGTATGTATACTTTGCGGCAGTCTGTTTATATCAAAAGATGAGTCGAAATTGGGTAGATATGCACTGCGATACCATCAGCCTGATTCTGGAGGAGCGCAGGGCGGGTAAGGAGGTATGCCTGCGGGAAAATACCTTTCAGCTGGATTTGATGAAAATGCGCAAGGCGGGTTATTTGCTGCAAAATTTTGCCTGCTTTGTCAACCTCGGCAAGCAAAAAAAAGCCTATGAAGAAGGAAAGATACTGATAGAACTTTACCGGCAGGAGCTGGAGAAAAACAGCGACATTCTGGCACCCGTATTGAGCTATGCGGACATTGAAAAAAATCAAAAGGCGGGTAAAATGAGCGCCCTTTTGTCCATGGAGGAAGGAGAAATCTGCGAGGGCAGCACGGAAAAGCTGACATACTTTTATGAGCAGGGACTGCGGATGATGAGCCTGACCTGGAATTTTGAAAACAGTTTGGCTTTTCCGCAAAGAAAGGTGGAGGATGCAGAAGGAAAAATACTGCATATTCTGCCGGAAACAGAAAGGGGCTTAAAGGAAAAGGGCTTTATCTTTGTGGAGAAAATGGAGGAATTGGGAATCATCATTGATGTTTCACATTTGGGGGACGCAGGGGTAAAGGATGTACTGCGCTGCAGCAAAAGGCCTTTTGTGGCAAGCCACAGCAATGCAAGGGCGCTGTGCAGCCATCCCAGAAATTTAAGCGATGATTTGATTCGGGAAATGGCGGAGCGGGGCTGTGTGACGGGACTTAATTTTTATGCCGCATTTTTACGAGATTTCAAAGAAGGGGAAAAAACGCAGTCCTGTCTGGAGGACTGTGTCAGACAGGTTTTGTATTTGTTTCGAAAAGGAGGAGAGGACTTTGTGGGTCTGGGATCCGACTATGACGGTATAGAGGATAATCTGGAATGGGAGCACGCCGGTAATATGGAACGACTTGCGGACGCACTGCAAAAGGCAGGTCTGCATGAGCGGCAGCTGGACAAATTTGCAAGCGGTAATGTGCTTCGTCTATATAAGGAGGTATTGCGATGATAACGGGTTTTTTGATACTGGCAGGTTTGGCTTTTGTGGTATCCATGATTTTTGTTGCCTATGCAGCGAATAAAGAGTAAGAAATTGCTATAAAAAATGTAAGAAAGGCTAAAGGGATATTCATAAGGCTTTAAGGAAAGCTACCTTGTTCTTTGACTGCCATCGGGGGTATAATTTTCATACAAACAATAAAGGAGTATGAAAATGATGGTAAAAAGAATGTATTTTGGTTTGGTTCTGTTGATGCTGACGGCATGTACGGCACAAAATATGCAGAAGGATTCCGGACAGGTACAAAGCAGCCTGCAGCAGGTGGAGAGTGCCGCGGCTGTGGGGAGCTCTGCACCGATAATGGAGTATGGCAGCATAGAGAAGGTGGATGCACAGGAGAAGCAAATCCGCTTAAAGACTTTGGAGAGTAGCCTGATCCTGTACATTTCCGAGGAAACGGCGCTCATCAATTTATCTACGGGCAAGCAAATCTCGTGGGATGGCTTAAAGGAGGGAGAGGAGATTTATGCGGCTCTTTCTCCGGAGTACAGCTACAGCGATCCGGCAGGCACCGTAGCCTATGCCTTGTTGACAGAGCCTAAGGAAGAATTTGTGCCTTATTGTATCGAGGCTGCAGAGGTGGAAAAAGCGGATGGGCAATACCGAGTAAAGGATACGAAAGGCTTTTGCTGGCTCTTTGACGAAAACGTTCGCCCCGTACTTTTGCGCACGGAAAAGACCGTGGATTTTTCGGATCTGCAAAAGGGCGAGCGCTGTCTGGTCTGGCCGAAGATATTGCCGGTGGAATATGAAAATGCCCACAGTGATATGCCGGAGCTGCAGGCGGATAAATTAGTGATTTTAAGGTAAGGGAAAGAGATGTTGAGAGTGAAAAATTTCATCAGAATGCTGATGATTCCTTTCAGTTACTATGTGGTGGAGATGTTGGTCAGTTTTGTGTTTTACGGATTGGAGGAACTGACGGACATCGGTATTTTTCAGCAATATTCCGTACAAAACAGTGTAGTTTGTGCCGTGATGATTTGTATCTACGGGCCTTGGCTGTATGCCTTACGGAAGGAGGAGGTGGAGGAAAGCAGACGCCCCCTGAGCGTCAAAAACGTTTGGAAGGGCATTGTGCTGGGCTTCGGCGCCAATGGACTGTCCTTTCTTTGGTTTGTGGTTCTGAATCTGCTGATCGCCGGTCTGCAGCCGAAGATTTTAACGGACAGTGCGGAGCACTTTGAGGAATTGGGCTCCTTTATACAGACGGATCCGTATATCGGTGTTTTTTTGTCGGTGGTTCTGCTGGGACCTATCGCAGAGGAGCTGGTATTTCGAGGACTGCAGTACCAGTACGGGGAAAAAGTCGCAAGAGGCTGGTTTCCGGTGGTGGTGACGGCGATTTGCTTCGGCTTGTTCCATCTGGAACCGGTACAAATTGTATATACGATGCTGATAGGCTTTCTGCTGGGTATTGTGTACCGCTACACCAGAAGCATGGGCATGGTTATCCTGATTCATGTGGTCAATAATTTTATCAATGCCCTGCCTCCCGCTTGGGATACGGAAAATACTGCGATTATTATCAACGGTATCAGTCTGCTGATGGTGGTGCCGAGCCTGATACTGCTCTTTCGGATGATGGCGGCGGTGAACCGAGAGGATGAGATTCGCAGAGAAAGCCTGCCCCTCTATGATACGGAGTGTTTATAGTTTTACGGAGGATTTCAAAATCACGGGAGCTGTGCTATAATGGAACCCTAAGTAAACTATGCGGAGGGATATATGAAGATAGCGGTTGTGACCGATACCAACAGCGGTATTACGGAGCAAGAAGCAAAGGCATTGGACATTCATATTTTGGCCATGCCTTTTACCATTGACGGAACGGAATATTTGGAAGGCATTACCCTGAATAAAAAAGAATTCTACGAGAAGCAGGAGGGAGGCAGCAATATTTTTACTTCCCAGCCTTCACCTGCCAGTATCTGCGAGTTATGGGAGGAGCTGTTAAAGACCCATGATGCCGTTGTACACGTGCCCATGTCCTCCAGTTTGTCCAGCACCTGTGATACATCCACCCTGCTGTCCCATGAGGAAGAATTTGAAGGCAAGGTGTTTGTGGCGGATAACCAGAGGATTTCCATTACACAAAGGGCGGCAGCCGTTGAGGCAAAGAATATGGCACTGCAGGGGAAGAGTCCGCAGGAAATATGTACATTTCTGGAGGAAACAAAGAAGGATTCCACTATCTATGTAACGGTGGATACCTTAAAATATTTAAAGAAAGGCGGGCGCATTACCCCGGCTGCCGCCGCCTTGGGCACCTTGCTGCGGATTAAGCCGGTGCTCACCATACAGGGCGGAAAGCTGGATTCATGGGCAAAGGCAAGAACCATGAAGCAGGCAAAGTCCATGATGCTCAATGCCGTTAAGAATGATTTGCAGGAAAAGTTCGGGGATCCTATGGCGGAAAACAGCCGTATTTACGTGGCGCACAGCAATGATGAGGCGGCGGCTTTGGAATTTGCGGCGGAGCTTCAGGAGGCCTTTCCTTTGCACCGGGGAGCGGTGGGAATCTATGATTTATCCTTGTCGGTCGTTACCCATACGGGACCGGGAACCCTTGCGGTGGGTGCCGTAAAGAGAAGTGAATATCTGGGAGATAAGTAGTGAAGTTAAAAAGGGTGAGTATTTTCCCCATCAGTTTCCAAATGGTGCTGATATTTGTATTGATTTTCATGTCCATTGTGCCGGCGCTTTTAAACGCCGGCGTCCTGGTGGGAAGTTTCCGGCGGGCACAGGTGGACAACCGCAGAGTGGAGCTGAAAAACAGCTCCCTTATTTTGGCGGATAAAATCAGCGGCAGTGCTTATCTGAGCAGTGATGAAAAGGATAAGGCGGTAGATGCGCAGATTGATACCATTGCGGATATGTTTGACGGCAGGATAGTCATTATTGATTCCAATTTTACGATTATCAAGGACACCTTTAACATTGCCCACGGAAAAAAAAGCATCGCCGAAGAGGTGATTCGTACTTTTCATGGGGAGAATACGGATAAATACAGTGCGGGAAAGGAATACATCATCCAGACCCTCGCCCTGTATAATCAGGAGGATACAAGCCGCATCGAGGGGGTTATGCTGATAACGTCTTCCACCGAGGATTTAAGCCGGATTATTACGGTGGCGGACGACAGAGCCATTGTGTTTACGGTAACCCTTGCCATCGTTTTTCTGGTGTTGAGCGTAATGGCGGCAAATGTGATGATACAGCCGTTTATGCGCATTAAAAACGGACTGATGGAAATTGCCGACGGTAATCTTGCCTATAATGTGGAAGAGAAAACCTATATTTTGACGGATCAGATTTCTGGTTCTATTCAGAGCACTCTGGACAGATTACGAACCATAGACCAGTCCAGGGAGGAGTTTGTGGCGAATGTTTCCCATGAATTAAAAACCCCGATTACCTCCATTCGGGTGCTGGCGGACTCCCTTTTATCCATGGAGGAGGCGCCGGAGCAGCTGTATAAAGAATTCTTAAACGATATCAGTGAGGAGATAGACAGGGAATCCAAGATTATTGATGATTTGCTGAGTCTGGTGAAGCTGGATAAGGCGGATGCGGAGCTGATTACGGAGAAGGTGAATATCAACGAGCTGATCAATCTGATTTTAAAGCGCCTTCGGCCGATTGCGGCAAAGCGCAACATCGAACTGACCTTTGAAAGCATTCGGGATGTGGAGGCGGAGATTGACGAAACGAAATTTTCCCTCGCCATCAACAATCTGGTGGAAAATGCCGTCAAATACAATAAAGATGCAGGTTATGTCAAGGTCAGCCTGGATGCGGATCACAAGTTTTTCTACGTTAAGGTGGCGGACGGAGGTATCGGTATTCCGGAGGATTTACAGGAGTTGGTATTTGACCGTTTTTACCGGGTGGACAAGGCAAGATCCAGAGAAAGCGGCGGAACGGGTCTTGGGCTTGCCATCGCCAAAAGCTTTGTGATGAAGCACGGCGGGATTATCCGTCTGCAGTCCAAGTGGGGAGAGGGCACAACGTTTACGGTACGTGTACCTTTAAGTCAGAAAAAGTAGTTCGGGGTGAAAGAATGTATAAGATGCTGAAATATATTTTGCTGTCATTGCTTGTGCTGCTTCTTTCCGCCTGCGTAAAGGAAAGCGAAACCAAGGATGAAAAGCTGTACCGGGTTTATTATCTGAATGCTTCCGCTACCGCCATCGTGCCGGTGGATTATGCGGCGAGCGGGACGGAGGACGATGCGCTCATCCGAGAGCTGCTGGAGGCGATGAATACGGTGCCGGCGGATAAGGAAGTGATGGCGGCTCTGGAGGACAAGGTGACCTTTATGAACTATACCCGCAAAGACAATGTGCTGTATCTGCATTTTGATACCAATTATGCGGGGATGAAGCCGACCCGGGAAATACTGGCAAGGGCTGCTCTTGTCAAAACCCTCAGTCAGGTGGAAGGTATTGACTTCATCGGTATCAATTCCGGCGACCAGCCGCTGGCGGACGCCAACGGTAATCCCTTGCCTATTTTTTACGCGGCGGAATTTATTGATGCGGTCAGTGATGTCAATTCCTTTGAAAAGGTGGAGCTGAACCTGTATTTTGCGAATGCGGCGGGGGATAAGCTGAGCGTAGAGAAAAGAGAGCTGGTACATGATATCAACAACAGCAGGGAGAAGGTGGTACTGGAGGAGCTGATTAAGGGACCTCTGGATGCAGGGAGGCAGGCTCTGCTGCCAAGCACCTTAAAAATCAATAATGTATCCATCAATGACAATACCTGCTACATTGATTTTGATGAAAGCCTTGTGCTGGCATTGGGAAAACCGAACAATAAGCTTTTGGTATATTCCGTGGTCAATTCTATTGTGGATGTGGGAAATGTCAGCAAGGTACAGATGACGATTAACGGCAGTAATGCCTATCAGTTTGCCAACGGTATTGACCTTGGCACGAGCTTTGACAGAGATTTGGATTGTGTAGAGGAGAGTTATTAACAGAATATGACAAAAAGACCATGGCTGTGGGTGTTTGCTGCCACCGCACTTGGAGAGTTGCTGGGACTGCAGGCCGATACCATGGAAAAGGCAATGTGCATGGGCATATTGCTGCTTGTTTTGTGCATTTTGCTAAGGCTGGGAGGACGCCGATACGGACTTCCCTGCCTTCTTTTTGTGTGTTTGCTGACGGGCGGAATGTTGCGGGGAGATTTCGCGCTGCGCCCCGACTCCCGTTTTTTGTACCTGGAAAGCCTTTGTGCTGCCGAAGGGGAGGTATCCTACCCTGTGCGGATCGCCCGGAGCCGTTATCAAGGGGATAAATGGCATATAGAGGGAGATGGTATATATGCGGTTTTGGATCGGGATTTGTGGGAGGATAGAGATAAATCCGCTTTTTTGCGGGGGGCAAGGCTGCGTCTGTACGGCAGCTGCAAAAGAATACGGGCAGCTTCCAATCCGGGCTGTTTTGACGCGAGAAGCTACTATGCGGTAAAAGGCATCACCCATGTGATGTCGGTGCAAAAAATAGAGCTTTTGGAAGCTTCCGCCGATCTTCCGGCGTTTTGGAAGGAAAGAGGAGTAGAGAGAATGTTGTCGGCGGCGGGAGAAAAGGAGGGGGGATTTGCAGCGGCGCTTTTGCTGGGGGACAGGCGCTGTTTGGACGAGGATTTGTACACCCTTTTTCAGGAAAGCGGTATTTCTCATATTCTCGCCATCAGCGGCCTGCACGTATCGCTTATCGGGATGAGCGTGTACGGTCTGCTGCGCAGGTGTCGTTTGGGATATGCCGCCTGCGGCTTGATATCCGGGCTCTTTCTTCTGTTTTATGCCCATTTCATCGGCGATGGCGCCGGTGTATACAGGGCGGTGGCAATGCTGATTCTCGCCTTTACGGCGGCATATCGGGGTAGAAGCTACGACCTGCTTTCCGCCCTCTCCTTTACAGGCACCCTTCTTTGTCTGTGGAATCCCTTTGTTTTGTACCAAGCGGCTTTCATTCTTTCCTTCGGCGCCGTGCTGTCCATCGGACTTGGTACGGAATATCTGGTAAAGCCGATTGTCCTTTTGCTTTACGGAGGGGGAAGGGGCGTGAAGACTTCTTTCGGAAAAGCGTATCTGGGACAGCTTATTGTGGCTTTGGGAATACAAATTTTCACGCTACCTCTGATTGCCTGGCATTTCTTTTATATTCCTTTGTATGCTCTTGTATTAAATCTGTTGATTCTTCCGTCCATGGGGCTGCTTTGTCTTTCCTCTCTTGCGCTCTTGCTGCCGAAGCTGCCGTTTTTACAGCAGACGGCTTGGGCGAATATCCGTCTGCTTCTTATCCTGTATGAAAAAGCCTGCCGTATTTCTCTGGGGCTGCCGGGCAGTCGGATTTTGCTGGGCAGGCCTGCGCCGCTGCAGTGTATACTGTATTATCTGCTGCTCGGAGCGGGGCTTTATGTATGCAGGCGAAAGATAGATGCTTTGCGTTATGCTCCTCCCCTTTGGCGCCTGCAAAGGCTGAAAAAGATTCTGAGTATTTTTGTGCTGTGCTGGATAACGGCAACGGCGATATTGTGCTTTCGAGAGGATAAGGGAACGGAATTTACCTGCCTGGATGTGGGGCAGGGGGATGGCATATATATGCGGGTAGGAGCTAAGGATATTTTGATAGATGGAGGGAGCACCAGTAACCGGAATCTTGCTGAAAATACGCTGGAGCCGTTTTTGCTGTCCAAAGCCGTGAACAGCCTTGATTTTGCCGTGGTGACCCATGCGGATGCGGATCACTACAATGCCGTACTCGCCTTGACGGAGTCCGCCTCGATTCGGGTGGAAAAACTTTTCTTGCCCTATATGGCTGCTGAGGATGAAAAATATGCGCCCCTGATTAAGGGTTTTGGGGACAAAGGAACGGAGATTATTTATATGCAGGCGGGAGATATCATAAACTGCGAAAAGGGAAGTTTTATCTGCCTTTCTCCCCGAGAGGGGCAGGAAAAGGGAAATACCAACGAGCAGAGCATAGTGCTTTTGTATGAAGAAGGAGATTTTCATATCCTGCTTACGGGGGATGCCGGTACGGAAACGGAAAAGGTCTTTTTGCAGCGAATGCAGCTGCCGGAGGTGGATATCTTAAAGGTGGGGCACCACGGCTCCTTTACATCCACTTCCGAAGAGCTTTTATATGAAATCCGACCGGAATATGCTATACTGTCTTACGGAGAGAAAAACCGTTACGGGCATCCCAGCAGGGAGGTTTTGTATCGACTGCAAAAATACGAGGTCCGGGTATACCGGACGGCCGAAGAAGGGGCGATTTCTTTCTATTGGAAGAATCAAAAATTGCGGAAAGAGTGCTTTAAAGAAGATGAAAACAATAAACAGCGACATTAAAACGGGAAGCTTTCGTGCAGTATATCTGTTGTGCGGAGCGGAGGATTTTTTGAGAAGAACGTATAAAAATAAGCTGCGTGCCGCCATTGTGCAGGATGAAATGAATTGCTCTTATTTTGAAGGTAAGGATACGGATGTGGACGAGGTACTTGCCATCGCCAACACCCTGCCCTTTTTTGCACCGCGCCGCTGTGTGATTGCAGAGAATACCAAATGGCTTAAAGGGGGTAATGACAAACTTTACGATTTTTTGGACAGGCTGCCGGAAAGCACGATTTTAGTTCTGGTAGAAGCGGAGGTGGACAAGCGCTCCAAACTGTATAAAAAGATCAAGGACTTGGGTTATATTGCCGAATTTTCCAGACCGGATGATAAAGATATGGGAGAATGGGCGGCCGGACTTCTGGCTCGGGCGAACAAGCGTATCAGCAGGGCAAATGTGGATTTGCTCTTGCAGTATGCCGGCTCCAATATGGAGAACCTGCGCAATGAGCTGGACAAACTGATTGCGTATACGGGAGAAGCGGAAGTCATAGAGCGCACGGATATCGACTGTATCATCAGTATAGGCACGGAGAACCGAATATTTGATATGATTCGGGCGATTGTCAGAAGGCAGAGCGCCAGGGCTTTGGCTTTGTATGAGGATTTACTGCTTTTGCGGGAGCCGCCTATGCGTATTCTTGCATTGATTGCGAAGCAGTTTTATCAACTCAGACAGGTGAAAACCATGATGACGGAAGGAAAGAAAAAGGCGGAAATCGCTTCCGCCCTGGGGGTATCCGAATATGCGGCTTCACAGATGATGCAGCAGGCACGGGATTTGGATGCAGGCAGACTTCGATACTATGTACAAAACTGTGTTCGTTTGGAAGAGGCCGTCAAAAGCGGGAAGATGCAGGACAGGATTGCCGTGGAGATTTTAATCGCCGGAGAATGGATATAAACTGCCGCAGTCAAAGAAAAAGGTGCCGTATTACAGCGAAAACTGTAAGACGACACCTTTGTTTACCTCTTGCATTAAGCGATGATAGCCTCTGTCGGGCAAACGGAAGCACAAGTACCGCAATCAATACAAGCGTCCGCATCAATATTATATTGTGTATCTCCCGCAGAGATTGCATTTACCGGGCACTCTGGCTCACATGTTCCGCAACTTACGCAAGCATCCGTAATTGAATATGCCATTTCACGAACCTCCTTATTTGTTTGTTATTCAACGCATATTTATTGTATACCATTCATATGTAAAAATCAATCATTATCAAATATGAACGACAAATAATACAATTCTGGCAGTTAGGAAGTTCAAACTGCCAGAAGCAAAGATGGGGATTTGGTGAATTGTTATAAATCGACAGTCCTTAATTTGTGCATTTCCTAGTTTTTTACTGGACTTTTAAAAAGGCGGAAAAAGTAAGCCGTGTGACGGACAAAAAAAGGAAAATCTTGTATTATGCAGGTATTGTGGTTTATAATACAAATATAAAATTTTAGGAGGAAGATATATTATGGCAATTAGTAAGGATATGACCATCGGGCAGTTACTGATGGAGAATGAGTTGATTGCACCGATTTTAATGAGAGCCGGCATGCACTGCCTGGGCTGCCCTTCATCACAGATGGAAACTCTGGAAGAGGCCTGCATGGTGCACGGTATAGATGTTAATGTGCTGGTATCCCAAATCAACGAAGTGTTGGGCAAGTAAAGGCCTGCACCAAAAAAGAGGACTGCTGTCTGCGCCTGTATGCGGCGCGGGCAGCGGCCCTCTTTTTTTAAATGCCTGCAAGCTTGTTGATGGCCTGCTCCTTGATGATCAGTTCAAAATGTTCCTCAAAATGTGCCTTGGAGGAGTGGAAAAAAGCAATTTTCTTGCCGTATTCCGCCAAAATATTGCAGGTGCTGATAAAGGCGGAAGATTCTACCTTGTGATTATCCAAAAGAAGATAATACAGGGAATCGGCAGGATTCTTATACAGGCAGCTCTGTCCGGCATAATCGGAACCGATATGCCGACTTGCCGCAATCATGGTGTCCAAATCATGGAAGGTGAAGACTCTGGAATAATTCCGGACAACTCCTTCGGCAGCTTTGGAATCTTCTGTGCTCTCCTGAGGCTTTAAATCGGCAGCGCCTTCCAGAGAAGTAATATTTTCTATATGTTTGATGAGAGAGCTGAGTTCATCCTCTAAGGCAGGAGAGAACTTGGAGAATCTGGTATCAAGCTCTTCCGGATCGTCTACTTTGGTGATGATCACAAGCAGGCTCTCATTGGACAAGGGCGTTGCCTCTACCATCAAAGGGGAATTGTCCGTTTCAAAGCCGAGCTCTGCGCTGGCCTTTTGAAGCATTTCACGAAACAGCTCCCGCGCTTTCTCACTGCCGTAAGCCAACTCCAGGAGGTTGATGCCTCTGTCGCCCAAATCCGAGTTGTTCAAGGTACAGCGAATCTGCTTATCGTTTATTTTTTCAAACTTCATGGCTCTCCTTTCTTTGTATTTTATGCGAAATAAAATGTGTACAGATACATTTCCTTCTAAGAAAAGAATACACCAAATAGGGCAAAAGTTCAATATACTAAATATCATAAAAAACCATCCCGAAAATACAAGATAAGGTAAAAATCACAAAGTACCGCCCGAATGGATTTTTGATATTGACCTTCCGTCCCTTAAGCCTGATAATAGAACTGCGAGATGAGAAAAGGAGGTGTGTAATAGAACTGGAAAATGCTTTTTCCGGAAAATACAGGGTATGCAAGTTACTCGGAACCGGCTTAAACGGCAAGGTATATTTGGTAAAGCACAAAAGCCTGGGCGTCTTTCGTGCCATGAAAATAATCCCCAAGGGCAATAAGAGCTGTTACGAAGAGTATAAACAAGAGGTCTTGCTGCTGAAAGAACTTCGATTTCCGGGGATACCCGTTATTTACGATATGGAAGAAGCGGAGAAAAATCTCTACATTATCGAGGACTTCATTCAAGGCGAAACCTTATATGAGAGGGTCCGTCACACAGGAATTTTATCTAGGGAAGAGATGATAGAACTGGGAATCAATCTCTGCCGTCCGATTATTTATCTGCATCATCAGAAAAAACCAATTCTGCACCTGGATATACATCCGGGTAATCTTATTATTCACAAAGATACTGTCAGTTTAATTGACTTTGACCATGCAAGACATCGGGTAAAAGGCATCAATCTTGCAAGCGGTTACGGAAACAGGGCTTTTGCGGCTCCGGAGCAAAAAATCAAGGCATCGGTGGACTTCGGGACAGATGTGTATGCCGTTGCAGCCGTGATGTACTACGCAGGTACAGCTTATTTTCCGAACGAACATTTTGATTTGCCGATGTCCTGGGGAAGGGAATTAAACACCATTATACGCTCCTGTCTTTACATGGATATGGATGTACGGATATCCGATGTAGAGGAGCTAAAAGAAAAGCTGGAAGCGCTGAAGGCAAAAAGCAATACAGCAGCATCTCGCAGCATTGCCGTTGTTTCCAGTGTAAAAGGGGCGGGGGCCACGTATATTGCCCTGGGCTTAACCGCATTTTTAAAGGATAGGCGGATTGCGTCCATTTATGAGGAATGCAACGGTTCCGGACACATGCAGGTGCTTCTGGAAAGCTATGTGCGAGAATGCGATTCCTACGGGGCTTTTCGGGTCAACGACATTTTTATCAAGCCGCAGGATTCCCGCGGCGGAGAAAAGAGCGGACATACAGCCAGCATTTATGTACGGGATTATGGCTGTGATGTGGAAAGAGCCATAGCCTCCAAACCGAGTCTGTTGATTTTGGTGTGCCGAGGCAGCATGTGGCAGCAGAGGGAAAGCCTGCCCTGCCTGCAAAAGCTGCAGGATGCAGGGAATGTAAAGGTTTTGTACAATCTGTGCTCCCATCAGACAAAAATCTATATATCGGAGCAGATAGGAATCAGGAATTGCTTTCGTTTCCCCTATATCGCCAATATTATGGAGAACAGAAGGGAAAGAAACGAAATATTTACAAATTTGTTGAAAGATATTTTT
>JBGZHY010000119.1:0-18371 GCA_041848045.1 Lachnospiraceae bacterium | reverse complement strand
TATGTGGGAAGCTACAATGACCCGGCAAAAGCCAAGGAGTTGGCGCTGCAGATTTCGGCAAAAGGCGCCAAATTTATCAATGCGGCGGCAGCGGCAGGGGGTTCCGGTGTTTTTGAGGCGGCAAAGGAGCAGCAGTTCTATACTTCCGGGCAGGATGTGGATGAAACAAATCCGGATAACCCGTACATCGCAACATCCGCCATCAAGGATACCTATAACACGATTGTGAACCTGGTAGAGCTGTATCTGACGGATTGGAATACGGACAATGAAGAATGGGGTGTGGCAGAGGGCGTTTTGGGAGCCGTGCACATTACGCATCCCAGCAAAAATCCGATATCAGACAGATTATCAGCAGAGGATATTGAGCTGGTGAAAAAAGCCGTAGAAGATATCAAATCCGGAAAAATCGATTTGAAAACAATTCCGAATGAAGAAGATTTTGCATACTAATTTTGATAAAGGGTTCTAGGCGCAAACAGATGGGTGTTGGGGTTTACTCCAACGCCTATTTATTAGAAAAAGAACGGGTGGCGAGGGAGATATTTATGTGTGAAATACTGAGAATGGAGAATATCACAAAGGTATACGGCGCCTTAAAGGCGAATGACGACATCAGCTTTTCTTTGCAACAGGGAGAGATTCTTGCCATCATCGGAGAGAACGGAGCCGGTAAATCTACGCTGATGAAAATTTTATACGGATTGGAAAATGCCACGGCGGGAAAAATCTACCTCAGGGGTAAGGAGGCCTGCATTAAGACGCCCCATGACGCTATGGCGCATCATATAGGGATGGTGCAGCAGCATTTTATGCTGCTGGATACCTGTTCCGTGGCGGAAAATGTGGTATATGGCTGTGAGCCGAGAAAATATAAGATTTTTTTTGACCGAAAAAAGGCGATAGAGGAAACCGGAAAATTATCTGAAAAGTACGGCCTGCAAATCGATCCGGAATTAAAAGTAGGGGATTGTCCGGTGGGACTCCAACAAAGGGTAGAGATATTAAAGGTGCTGTATCAAAATGCGGAAATTCTCATATTTGACGAGCCTTCGGCGGTGTTGACGCCTCAGGAGGTGGCTGAACTGTTAAAAACCATTCGCCATCTTTCCGACATGGGGAAATCCATTATCATCATTACCCATAAACTGAAAGAGGTTATGCAAGTGGCTGACCGGGTGCTGGTTTTGCGCAGGGGAAAGTATATCAAAGAAGTCAATACCTGTGACACCGACATGGAAGAGCTTTCCTGTCTGATGGTGGGCAAAAGCATTGTCCATCGAGAGGTGGAGCCGCAGGAAGCGGGAAGGTGTATATTACAAGTCAAGGACTTGGTACTGAAAGATAAAAGGGCAGGAAGAAATATTTTGGACGGACTGAGCCTGGAGGTGAAAGAGGGGGAAATTGTAGGCATAGCCGGCGTATCCGGAAACGGGCAGTCGGAGCTGATTAAGGTGCTGACCGGTATCGAGAAGGCGGATGCGGGAGAAATAAGCGTAAACGGAAATACGGTCATGAAAAAAAGTGTGCGGGAAATCCGTGATGCGGGAATGGCATGTATTCCGGAGGACAGGTATTTGTCGGGCTGCGCAAAGGCTGCCGATTTGGTGGAAACAGCCATTATGGCACATCATCAGAAAAGCAGATTTTCAAGAAAGGGTCTGCTTAGGTATCGGGAAGCGAAGGATTTTACAAGAACTTTGTTGGAGGAATACGACGTCAGGAATAGCGGACTGTCGCAAAAGGCGGGGGAGCTGTCGGGCGGCAATATCCAAAAACTGATTGTGGCAAGGGAGATAGAGGAAAATACGCCGTGCCTTATTGCGGCGGAGCCTACCCGGGGCGTGGATATCGGTGCAATGAAATATATTCACGAGCAGTTATTGAACAGAAGAAGTAAAGGGGGAGGGATTTTGTTGATTTCCTCGGAGCTTACGGAGATTTTGGCACTGTCGGACAGAATTTATGTGATGTATGAGGGGAAGATAGCGGCAGAGTTTGGCAGAAAGGATGCGGATGAAGAAAAAATAGGAATGTATATGATGGGAGGGCATACAGATGAAATGGAGTAAAGACAAGGTCCAAGCTCTAAAAAGGCCACTGATGGCGGTTATGCTGGGGCTGATGGTGGGCGCTGCCGTGATTGCGGCCAGCGGGGAAAATCCGCTTACCGTATACGGGAAGATGTTTGAACACTCATTTTTCAAGCCTTATTATCTGTTTTCCGCCTTTACCAGAGCCACGCCCATTATGATTTGTGCCTACGCCACCTCTATTTCATGGCGGGCAGGCTATTACAATATCGGTATTGAAGGGGAAATGGTTGTGGGGACGGTAACCAGTGTGGTTCTGGCGCTCACCTTGCCGGGGCCGGAATTTTTGGTGTTTATCATGTCCTGGCTCGGCGGCTTGGCGGCAGGCGCGATTTATGCCGTCATTCCTGCGTTTTTGCAGCTGCGTTTTGGGGCAAGCTTAACCATTATCTCCCTGATGATGAACTATATTGCCAGATATCTTACAGGGTATTTGGTGACCTATCACCTCAGGGATACCTCATCCTCCGATATAGCGGCCATACAGACGCCTTTGTTGGGAGAGGGACTTCGGCTGCCCAGGCTGTTATCGCAGGGAACGCTGAATGCCGGATTTATCATCGCGATTATCATTATGCTTGCCTTGCTGTTTTACACCAAGAAAACGGTGTTGGGCTATGAGTCGAAGATGACGGGCTTAAATCCCCATTTTGCACTGTACGGCGGTATTCATAAAAAGAAAACCATGTTTATCACCATGGCGCTGACGGGAGCCGTGGCATCCATGGCGGGTTCCTGCATTGTATTCGGTGTGGATTATCGCTATCTGGACGGGATGCTGACTTCCGGAAATTACGCCTGGACAGGCCTTATGGCGGCTTTAATAGCCAATCACAACCCCGTAGGTATTTTTATTTCCTCCATATTCTTGGCGGGCCTGCAAATCGGCGGCGGAGCCATACAAAGAAGTATGAAAATGCCGGTGGAGCTGGCAACCATTATCCAGTGCTGCATCACCTTGTTTGTAGCGCTTAAGTTGGATTTCGGTATGAAGAGCCTTCTGCTGAAAATCAAGAAGGGAGAGGCGGTATGAACTCTATGTATATTGCCCAAATCATCAATTCCATATTCAGATCCACCACGCCTATTTTGCTGGTGGCCTTGGGCTCCGCCATTTGTGGAAAAGTGGGCGTTTTCAATGTTGCCTTGGAAGGGCAGATGCTTATCGGGTGTTTTGTATCCATTGCGGTGAATTATTATACCTCCAATGTTTTGCTGTCTGTTTTGGCAGGCTCTGCCGCCGGCGTCCTCATTGCCCTTATTGTAGCCGTGCTGCAGGTCAAATATGAGGGTCCGGATATGGTCATCGGAACCTCCGTCAATTTGCTGGTAACAGCCATAACCAGTTATTTGCTGTATATGGTGTTTGGCGTCAGGGGCAAGCTTGCGGATAGCAGAATAGTTCCTTTGGATAAGCTCAATATACCATGGCTTGCGGATACATGGATGGGAAAGGCGCTGGCAGACCTGACCATTCTGGATTATACCTGTTATGTTGTGGCGCTGCTTATCTTCATCTATTTGTATAAGACGGTGCAGGGTTATCGGGTTTTGTCGGTAGGCTTGAATAAAAGCGCAGCGGAATCTTTGGGAACGAAGGGAACCAAAATACAAATGCTTGTGGTAGCGGCTTCGGGTCTTTTGTGCGGTCTGGGGGGCGTGGCGCTTGCTATGGGGCAGGTGACCTTGTTTACGGAAAATATGTCGGCGGGAAGGGGATTTATTGCTATGGCGGCGGCGTCCATGGGAATGAATCATCCGGTGATAACCATCTTTTCCAGTCTGTTTTTCGGGGTATGTCAGGCTTTGGGAACAGCCCTGCAGGGTTATATAAAGAGCCAGATTACCATGGCCGTTCCCTATATCGGGACGGTAATCGCTCTGGTGATATTCTCCAAAAGACTGCAGAAAAGAAAATAGAAGCGAAGGAGTAAGCGTTATGGAATATCATTATGAATATTTTGAAAAAGCGGCAAATTATATCAAAAGCAGGATAGACTTCGAGGTGGAAATCGGCTTGATTCTGGGTTCATGTCTGGGTCCTCTTGCGCAAAGAATAGAGAAAGCTGTAGAAATTGATTATAAGGATATACCCAATTTCTTGTGTTCTACCGTAGCTTCCCATGCCGGAAAGCTGATATTGGGAGAGCTGGAGGGGCGAAAAGTGGTTTGTATGTCAGGAAGATTCCACTTTTATGAGGGCTATGACTTTGAGCAGCTGGTGATTCCCGTACGAGTATTAAAGCTGTTGGGTATTAAAGCGTTGATCGTGACGAATGCGGCGGGGGGTATCAATACAAGCTATCAAAAAGGCGATATTATGCTGATTAAGGATCACATCAAGTTATTCGGCGCCTCTCCTTTGCGGGGCAGGAATGTGGAAGAGTTCGGGGACAGATTTTTTGATGTTTCGGATATGTACACCAAAAGGCTCAGGGAAGACGCCAAAGAATTGGGCAAGGACAGCGGGCTGCGGATTCACGAGGGGAATTACTATTATTCTTCGGGCCCTCAATTTGAAACGCCGGCTGAAATTGTCGCCATGCGTATACTTGGAGGGGATGCGGTAGGGATGTCCACGGTGACGGAGGCCGTTACTGCGGCACACTGCAAGCTGCCGCTTCTCGGCATTTCGGTGATCACCAATATGGCAGCCGGAATAGAAGAGGAATTGACGACGCAGGAAGTGGATGATACGGTCAGTATGATAGAGGATACATTCAGTGCCTATGTGGGGCGCATCATCAAGCATATGCGCGTATAGTTGCAGGCTTTGTGTTGAAAGGAGCTTTGTTTTAACATGCCGACAATGGTGATTCAGGGCATCGGTTTTTTGGGTGTCATCAGCTTTATCCTTTCCTATCAGGTAAAATCCAATAAGGCTTTGTATCTGTATCAACTGATAGGCAGCCTTTTGTTCTGCCTGCAATTTTTTCTGTTGGGAGCCGGAAGCGGCGCCCTCAGCCTGTTCCTCAACATTATCAGAAGCGCCCTGCTGATGAAATACAAGGAGTGGAAATGGGTGCGGTGGAAAGGTCTGCCGCTGTTGTTATGCCTCGCTTTCGCGGGGATTATGGTATATACCTGGTCGGGGACGGTCAGCGTGCTGGCTTTTTTGGCCTCTGCCGTGAGTACGGTTTTTTATTGGACGAACAATGCAAAATGGATCAGAATGAGCAATTTGTTCTGCGCTTCGCCCGCCTGGCTGCTGTATGACGTCATGGTGGGGTCTGCGGCGGGGGTAGTCAATGAGCTCATTACCTTGGGCTCCATCATCATCTCCATCTTTCGTTTCGGCTGGAAGGAATTGGGCAATCCTGAATCTTCGTTTAATTAAACGGGAAGAAAAAGGGGGCTGAAGGCGCATCAGCCCTCAGCCCTCATGAATGTTACCGTAATGCTCGTTCCCTTATCCGGCTCGCTCTCCAGATGCAGTTTGGCGCCGTGGAGGAGCGCGCAGTGTTTGACGATGCTTAAGCCAAGGCCGGTACCGCCGGACTGCTTGGAATGGCTTTTGTCAACCCGGTAGAAGCGTTCAAAAACCCTGCTTGTATGTTCCGGGGCAATGCCGATGCCGGTATCCTTTACCGTAAGGCGAATAAGCTCTTTGTCTTCCTGTATGCAGATATCCACCTGCCCCTGTTCTTTGTTGTACATAATGGCATTGTCGCAAAGATTGTAAATCAAGGTAAACAGAAGTTTACGAACACCCGACATCTTTCCTTGTCCGCCCTGTATCCTGAGGCGGATATTTTTTTTCTTTGCGGCGTCCGCCAGCGTTTCGCAGACCTCTTCTGCCAGACGGTATAAAGAAAGCTCCTCCCGGGGCATGGGAACGCCCTCCTCCAGTTGGGAGAGTCGGATAATATCCTCAATAAGCGTCAAAAGCCGCTTTGCCTCTTTGTGAATATGGCTGCCGAAACGGGGTAAATCCTCCGCTTTTACCATGGCGTGTTCAATCAGCTCGGCGGATCCGATGATGGACTGCAAAGGGGTTTTCAACTCGTGAGATACATTGGCGCTAAATTCCTGGCGCATCTGTTCCGCTTCCGCCTGCTCGGTGATATCAAAGGCAAGAATGACCAGACCCTGTATATGCCCCTCCGATGCTATGGGACTGATGGTAAAGCGATATATGCGTCCGTGGATTTCGCTGCGAAATTTGGCTTGCCCCTGCTCCTTTGCTTTGGCAAGGGCAAGGCGCATCCCCTGACTGCGATCCAAGGTTAAGAAGTCTTCGCCAAGGCAGGAAAGATCGGCGGAAAAGAGTTTGACGGCAGCCGGATTCAAGCTTAAAATTTTATCCTTATTATCCAGTAAAACAAGGGCTTCCCGCATATTTGCCGTGATGTGGCGAAATTCGTCCTGCTTTTGCTTTAAATTTTGTATTTGCCGCTGAATTTCCATACGCTGCGCGTGAATACGGTGCAGCAGGGGGGAGAGTTCTTCGTACACGGCATTTTCCGAAGGCTTATCCAGGTTCAGGCGATTAAGGGGCTCCACAATGGCTTTGGCCATGCGATAAGCCAAATAAGCCGAGAGGGCAATCGCCGAAAGGGCAATCAGCAGAATGGGCTGGAGCATGCCAAGCAGCAGGGCGGCGGCGGTGGCGCGGCTGATGGATATGCGCAGCACGGTACCATCCGACAGGCGAAGAGCTTCATACACGGTCTGTCTGGTCAGGGTACCGGAATAACGGATATCGCTGCCGCTGCCGCCAAGAAGCGCTTCTTGTACTTCTTTACGGGAAACGTGGTTTTCCATGGTATGAATGTCTACCTGGTTGTCAAAGAGTACGGTTCCGGTGGCGGCGATCCAAGTCAGACGATAAGGCTCGGAAGGCAGATTTTGTAAATAAGCGCTGCCGCTTTGTTCCACGCCCCGTGCGGCAAAATGCAGGCTGTCTTTCAGTTGCTCTTCCTGTATGCTGCCGAAATAAGCGTATAAAACGCCGGTAATCAGCAGGAGGTTGGCAAGGAGTACGGCAATGGCGACGGAAAGAATGGCATTGAAGATTTTATGTGTCATGTGTTTCCTCCCATTTATAGCCGACGTGACGAATGGTTTCGATTTTGGCACAGCCCCTCAGTTTTTGGCGCAGGCCGCGAATGTGCATATCCAGGGTTCTGCTTTCGCCGATGTAATCCGTGTTCCGATGACCTTCTCCATGGAAGTGGAGCCGTCTGTGCTGACGCTTCCGGCACTGTTTTTGGCAGAGCAGGCGGAGAGCAGGGAAAGGGCGGATAAAGCGGCAATCAGAATCCATTTTATATTTTTCATTCTTGTTTCTCCTCTCATCAATAGAACTTCTGCTGTAGATTGTAAAGTTCCTATGTAAAATGAAAAAGGGGAGAAGTGTAAAATATATGTCAAGTCGGGGGAAACTTTTCCCTCCGATGACTTGTGAAACACCCCCGCTTTGCGGTATAGTATTCCCGAAGACAAAGATGAAGGAGGGGTGGAAATGACGATAAAAAAAGAAAGCCGCATTGGAAAGAATCAGTTCTATCTGTGCGATTGGAGCATAGAGTCCCCGAGAGCGGTAATTCAGCTGATACATGGGATGGTAGAGCATATCGGGCGTTATGATGCTTTCGCGAGAAAGATGAATGAACAGGGCTTTGCCGCGCTGGGAAATGACCATATCGGACACGGAAAGACGGCGAAGGAGGATACTTTCGGCGTATTTCCGGAGGATCACGGGGAATTGATTCGGGATTTGGAGCAGGTCAATGCCGAAGCCCGCAGACGCTATCCCGGACTTCCCGTCATTTTATTGGGACATTCCATGGGCTCCATGCTTCTGCGTCAATTTATTGCGGAATATCCGGATAAAGCCGATGCCCTGATTATTATGGGCACGGCGCAGCAGTCTAGACTGAAAACCGCCGGCGGGATTTTGCTTGCCGAGATGATTAAGCTGCTGTACGGCGGCAGACATCGCAGTAAGTTGCTGCGAAATATTTCCACGGAACCTTTTAATCGTTATTTTCGTCCGCTGAAAACCGGAGCAGACTGGCTCAGCAGCGATGAAAACGAAGCAAGAAAATATTTGGCGGATCCGTATAACCATTTTTCGCCGACGGTAAATATGCATCTGGCGATTTTTCGTTTTGCCCATGAGGTTGCCGGAAGAAAATGCATCGGGAAAATACCGCGGAATATGCCGATTTACTTGGTGTCCGGCGAGTGTGATCCCTTAGGTGGTTTTGGGAAAGACATTAAGACCCTGTACCGGATTTTTCAGGAGCTGCATTTTGAACATGTGCAAATGGCGCTGTATCCGCGAGCCAGACATGAGATTTTAAACGAGTTGGAGCGCGAAAAGGTAATGGCCGATATTGCGGCATGGATAGAAGCCCTTCTGTAAGGGCTGTGGTGAGGGAAGGAAGGGCAGAACCGATGAGAGCGACGATTAAGGATATTGCGAAAGCGGCGGGGGTTTCCATTGCGACAGTTTCAAATTATTTGAACGGGCGCAGCATCAAAGAAGAGAATGTGCGAAAGATAGAAAAGAGTATTGCGGAGTTTCACTATGTACCCAATCGTGCCGCGCGAAATATGAGGGCAAGGAGAAAACGGACCATAGGTGTTTTTTTGCCGAAGGTAGGCGATTATTTTTGGGGCAATCTGTATGAGGGAATAGAAGGATATTTTCGGCAGAGGGACTATATGACGCTTATCTTGGCGGTAGAGCATGACGGCCGTCTGAATGAGGAGAGTAAGAGCCTGATACTGTCGCAGCAGATTGACGGGGGCATCATCATTGCGGAAAAATCCGATGTATCGGGCTTACCGGATTTGCTGCAAAGCCACAATATCCCTTTTGTTTGTGCAGACCAGCCTCTGGCATCGAAAGAGGTGGATTTGGTCAGCTCGGACAATTATATGGGAGCGTACCGGGCAGCGGAGTACCTCATTTATAAGGGGCACAGGCGGCTGGGGGTTTTGGGCAGCGTATATAAAGATTTAATCACCATGCAGGAGAGAAAGCAGGGATTTTATACCGCCTGCAGGGCGCACGGTATCCCGGAAAAGGATATATTTGTTCTGTCGGAAAGGGAAGGAGAGAATATGGGGCTGGAGCGGTGCCTGTCCGAGCCGACAAGGCCGACGGCACTTCTGTCCTGCGGTTACGACATTACCCAAAGAGCCATTTTGAAAATCAGGCAGCTGGGCTACGAGATACCGGAGGATATTTCTCTGATTTCGTTTGACGATGATGAGATGTTTACCGCCATTTATCCCCCGATCAGTGTGGTGAAACAATCGGTGACCATGATGGGGGAACGCTCGGCGGAACTGCTTTTGCGGCGTATTGAAGGAGATTGGACGGATTTTCCTTTAAGTCTTCGCCTGGAAACCAAGTTCATCGAGAGAGAGTCGGTGAAGGCGGCGGGAGATGTCGAAGCGTAAAACGGGAAGAAATGATGGATTGCGTAACAGGGTTTAAAAGCTGTTACGCATTTTTTAGGCGAATAAAATTAAACGTTTCAAGTTTTAAAGGGTAAAAATAACTAAAAAATACCTTTTAAAATTGATTATTATGTAGAAAACCCTTGCTTATTATTGACAACAGCATTGAAATACTCTATACATAAAACTATAAAAGTAAAACGTTTCAATGTTATGGAAAGGAGTTATTTTATGAAAAAGAAATTGGCAGGTGCGATACTGGGATTGGCGGCGTTGGCATTGACGGCTTGTACGGGTACGGCGACGACGGGCAGCTCTGCGCAGCAGGCGGAGGCGGGGGCGGCGGCACAGCAGGAGCAGGGAAGCTCGGAGGCGGCCGGCGGAGAAGAGATTGTGCTGAGGGTGGCTTCACGCTTCGGTTCGGAGGTGCCGGATGAGATTTTCTATCGCAGGATGGTAGAAGAGTTCAATAAGCTGGACAATGGCATCAGAGTGGAGATGGATAATATTCCTACGGAGTCCGATTATTTGGATAAGCTGAGGACCTCTTTTGCAAACGGCGATACACCGAATGTGTTTATTGAATATGGCGGTTCCAGAACCCTGGACTATATAGAAAGTGACGCTCTGGTTAATATGGAACCGTATTACAATGAAGACAAGGAATGGTTTGAAAGCTTTTATCCGAGTATGTTCGGCGATTTGAAGTACGAGGGCTACGAAGGTATCTGGGGCGTTCCGTTTAAGGCATATGCCGTAAGCCTGTACTACAACAAAGAAATTTTTGAGCAGGAAGGTCTGACGCCTCCGCAAACTTGGGATGAGCTTTTGGATGTATGCGCCAAGTTAAAGGAAAAGGGGATTCAGCCTTTCCAGGTGGGTGAAAAAGACATTTGGAGATTCGGACACCTGCATAATAATATCGTGATTAAATCTCTCGGCGTGCAGGGAGCGATTGACTTAAGCGAAAGAAAGCTTGCTTATGACAGTCCGGAAATGCTGGAAACCTATCAGAAAATCATTGACTTAAAAGAAAAGGGTTATTTGGGAGAAGATATTCTGAATACAGACTACAATACGGAAAAATCCGTATTTGCGGAGGGCGGTTGCGCAATGCGTTGGGACGGTTCCTGGTATGTATCGGAAATCTTCGGAACGGACGTATATGATAAAACGGGAGTAGTGGCTTTCCCAAGCATTAACGAAGCCTATAAGAATGAGGCGCAGGGCGGTGCTTCCGATATGTGGTTTATTTCCAAGCTGGGCAAGTCCGAAGAAGAGATTGCCGCTTCCGTGGTATTTTTGAAGTACATCACTTCCAAAGAGTTTTACGAGAATCTGAATAAAGAAGCGGCTGCTTTGTTCCCGGTAGCGGTATCTTCAGAGGGAAATGCGGCAAATCCGTTGATGGATGAGGTAAAGGCTCTGGTGGCAGGTTATACGGCGATGAGCACGGATATACAGAATCGTGATCCGGAATCCCATATGCTGGATACCGTCAGAAACTCACTGCAGGGTCTGGCTTTGGGCAACAGTGCAGAGGAGTGCGGAAAAGAGATTACGGATTCCATACAAATTAAAGAATAAAGAGAGCGTATATGAAAAAAAGCGATAAACAAAATTTGGTGATTATTGCATTTTTGCTTCCGTCCCTGCTGCTGTTTACGGGCTTTGTGCTGTATCCGGTACTCGACAGCGTGTGGCTTTCCTTCCACCGCTGGAAGGGGATATTCGGAGCACCGAAGGTATTTATAGGGCTGCAGAATTATCAGGATGTCCTAAGCAGCAAACGGTTTTGGGTAGCGATGCTGAATGCCGGTAAGTTTATGGTGGGTGGATTTGTAGTGCTGATGCCTTTGTCTTTTGCATTGGCACTGCTGATTACCTCTAAGTTAAAGGGCACAAAATTGATGAAAACGGCCTATTTTATGCCGGTTATGCTGTCTACCACAGCCGTGGCGCTGATGTGGGTATATATTCTCAATCCTACGTACGGGGCGGTGAATCAAATTTTGGGCGCTTTGGGACTGGATATGCTAAAGAGGGAATGGCTGTCTACGGAGGGCTTAAACGTCTGGAGTATTGTCATGGTCAATGAATGGATGTACGCAGGATACAATATGCTGATATTCGCGGCGGGTCTGGTGCAAATTCCGAGTTCCATTTATGAGGCGGCGGAAATAGACGGATGTACAGGATGGCGGAAGGTACTGCATATTTCCATTCCTTTGTGCAAGGAGTCCTTTCAGGTCTTTTCGGTTCTGTGCGTAACGGGCTGTTTAAAAGCCTTTGACCTGGTTTGGGCAATGACAAAAGGGGGACCGAACCATACATCGGAAACACCGGCAACCTTGCTGTACAATGATGCCTTTACCTTTAAGGCCTTCGGCAAAAGCGGGGCGGAGGGAGTTATCCTTCTGGTTTTGGGCATTATTCTCAGTATCGGCTTGACCAAGTTTTTTAAGAACAGGGAGGCCTTATAATGCGGACATTCAAAAAAATCTTAGCCTACGGCTTTGCCATTTTCTGGGCATGTATGACAATCTTCCCGCTGATTGTAACCTTCCTTTCCTCTGTTAAGGATAACAGGGGCATCAATTTGGGCATGTTCAGTCTGCCGAAGGAATGGCTGTGGGAAAACTATACCGCCGCTTTTTGGGGAGCCGGTATCGGTATGGCGGTGCTAAATTCTATTTTTCTGGCGATCAGTTCCACCCTGCTGGTTATTGTATTGGCGCTGTTGGCGGGATATATTTTTTCTAGAAAAGAGTTTAAGGGGAAGAAAGTGCTCTTGGGCATGTTTGTTCTTGGGGTTATGGTGCCGGTGCACTGTACCATTATTCCCATCAGCAGCCTGGCGGGCAGAGTAGGCGGAAAAAATACATTCTGGTTTTTGATTCTTGTGTATGCGGCATTTAATCTGGCGCAGGCGATATTTTTGTTCACCGCGTATTTAAACGGCATCGACAAGGAGATTGATGAGGCGGCCATCATAGACGGTTGCAACGATTTACAGCTTTTGTTTAGGGTTCTGACGCCGGTATCCATGCCGATTATATCCACCGTGGCGATTTTATCGTTTATATATGGATATGGAGAATTGATATTTTCTATGGTATTATTGACGGATGAAAAGAAGTACACGATAGCAAGAGCGATGCTTGCTTTTTCGGGAGGAAGACAGCAACAGCTGGGGCCGATTTTTGCTTGTATTATCGTTGCGGTTCTGCCAATGATTATTCTGTATATCATATTCCATGAGAAGGTACAAAGCGGAATGTTGTCCGGAGCGGTAAAAGGATAGGCGGTTTGCTGTTTTCTCTCCTTGGAGCAGGAATGACGGGAGATGACACATGAGAGCGACCATCAAAGACGTTTCGAGAGTGGCGGCTTTATCCACAGCCACCATTTCTAAATATATGAACGGGGTTCCGATTAAGAAGGAAAATCAGCTCCGGATTGAAGCGGCGATGCAGCAGCTGCAGTATGTGCGCAATAACAGTGCGCGCGGCTTGAGGACGGATAAGAGCTATACGGTAGGGATTGTGTGGGACTTTCCGGGCAATCCCTATGAGTCGAATATCATACAGAAAATAGAAGAGCGATTCAGGCAGGAACAGTATGCCATGATGATTTTCTTTCACAGGGGAGATATTAAGCGTCTGGAGGATATTTTCCGCTTTCTGGAAGAGAAAAGAGTGGACGGCATTGTGATTAAGTCTATGAGCGGAGCAGAGAAATATATTGCAAGGATGCAGCAGCTGGGTATAGACGTGGTGGAGTCGGACGGGGCGGATGCCTTCGGAAAGACGGACAGAGTGACGACCAATATTACGCAGGGTATTTACCGGGCGGGAGAGCATCTGATTGGAGAGGGTCACAAGCGGATTGCCCTTTTGGGAATGGGAAAAAGGGGAGATTTCCGCAGAAAAGACCGGAAGAAGGGCTATACCAGGGTGATGGAGGATTATGAGCTGGATTTCTTGCCGGCATATCTTCCGGAAATCGGCGGCAGCTTTGCGGAAGGCTACAGCGGTATGCAGACCTTGTGGGGGCTGAAAGAAAGGCCGAGTGCCCTGATTCTGGCCACTTACCATGTCTGCCTGGGGGCGATGGCATATCTGCACGACTATCAGATAGCCGTGCCGGAGGAGCTATCTCTTGTGGTCTGCGATGATTTGGAGTTTTCTTTGCTGTCACGACCGAAGCTATCGGCTTTGGCAAAACCGATAGGGGATGTGACGGAGAAAATCAGTTCTCTTTTATTAAGGCGAATGTCGGGAGATAGAAGCGATTTTCCGCAAAATATCAAGTTGACCCCTACTTTGGTCAAGCGTGAATCGGTAAAGAAGCAGTTATACAGAGAGGAAAAGGAAGAAAAGTGAAAAATACGGGACAGCAGTGGTTTAAGGAGGCTAAATTCGGCTTGTTCATACACTGGGGGCTTTACAGTGTTTTGGCAGGAGAATATAAAGGAGTTAAAACAACGAGAATTGCGGAATGGATTATGAATGACCTGGATATCCCCGTGGAGGAATATGAGAAACTGGCAGAGGTATTTTGTCCTACGGAATTTTCGGCAGAGAAGATCGTGACATTGGCAAAATCGGTGGGGATGAAGTATATCGTGCTTACAGCCAAGCACCATGAGGGCTTTGCCATGTATCATTCCAAGGTGAGTCCTTATAATATCGTGGATGCAACGCCATATAAAAAAGATATTCTGGCGGATTTGCACAGGGAGTGCAAGAAGCAGGGTATTCGCTTGGGCTTATACTATTCCCAGGCGCAGGATTGGCATGATAAGGACGGTTTTATTTTCCGTAAAAACAATGAGGGCAAGGATTTTCAGGCTTATATGGAGCGCAAGTGCCTGCCGCAGATCCGAGAGATTTTGGAGCAGTATGAAGACATTGCCCTGATTTGGTTCGATACCCCGATGGGAATTACCAAGGAACAGAGTGAGGAAATTGTAAAAACGGTAAAGAGTATACAGCCGAATTGTATTGTCAGCGGACGCATCGGAAACGATTTGGGCGAGTATATGACAACCGGCGATAATTTTATCCCGAAGCTGCCTTACCATGGGGATTGGGAGCTGCCGGCAACGCTAAACGATACATGGGGATACAATAAAGACGACCATAACTGGAAGTCGGCGCATGATTTGATCCGCATTCTGCTAAAGGTAACCAGCAGGGGAGGTAATTATCTGCTGAATATCGGGCCTATGGCAAGCGGCGCCGTGCCGGAGGAAAGCGTAAGGATTTTGCAGGAGGTAGGCACTTACGTCAATCGAAATGAAGAAGCGATTTTCGGCACTCAGCCGGTGGAGGCTTATCCTTATGAATTGGAGTGGGCGGAGATGACCACGAAAAAATACAGGCTGTATCTGCACATCCTGCAGCCTAAGATTCGGACAGAGTTGATTCATGTGGCAAATACTTTCCTTTCCGCACGTATTCTGGGAGAGGAGGAGGAGCTTTCCTTTACCAGCGGCTTGACCTGTGAAGGGGTGCATTATATCGAAATCGAGATTCCGAAGGAGTATCAGGATAAGTCCCATTACTGTATTCGTATAGATATGGAAGAGGAAAGTCCGATTTTTGAGGATTTATTATAGTCTGAACATAGAAAAGGAGTCGGTTTTTGACCGAACTCCTTTTTTACGTATAAAAGCTTTATATCTGCGCTTTCTTTGCCGTGCTCATCATCAGACGAATGCGATTAAGCTGGTTCACTTCGGAGCTGCCCGGGTCATAGTCGATGGCGGCAATGTTGGCATTTTTATATTGTCTCCGCAGCTCTTTCATCATCCCCTTTCCCACCACATGGTTCGGCAGGCAGCCGAAAGGCTGCAGGCAGATGATATTATTGATGTTTTTATTTAAGAGCGCAATCATTTCGCCGGTAAGGAACCAGCCCTCACCAGTATGGTTGCCGATGGATATGACTTGGGAAGCCTTATCCGCAATCTCATAAATAGAGTCAATACCCTCGAAGCGTTCAGACTGCTCCAAAGCCTTGTTCATCGGACGCTCCAAAAGCTGAATGATGTCGATGGCAAGTTTGGAGATGTTCTTTGCTTTCTTGCTCATGTGCAGCTCGTCGGCCTTCCAGATTTGGTTAAAGAAGGAATAATTCATAAAACCGATGAGATCCGGCACCACCGCTTCGCCGCCTTCGCTTTCGATAATGCCCACAATGTCGTTGTTGGCGGTAGGGGAGTATTTGACCAGAATTTCTCCCACTACGCCGACTCTCGGTTTTGTGCCGAAGTGCAGGGTAGGCAAACGGTCAAAATCTCGGATAATGCGTTTCATGTTGCGGTTAAAGGCAAAATATGAGCCGCTTTTTACATTTTCAGAGGCAAGAGCCAGCCATTTTTCGTATAAGGCATTGGCTGAGCCGGGAACCGCTTCATAAGGGCGGACGCGGTACAGCACTCTCTCGAACAGGTCCCCGTACATGACGGCAATAAAAAGCCGCTTGATAAACGGGAAGCTCAGCTGAAAACCGGGGGTATCTTCCACGCCCTTGTTGCCCATGGAAATGGAAATCACGGGAACCTGAGCGAAACCGGCGTCCTTAAGAGCCTTGCGCAGGAGCGGGATGTAATTGGTGGCACGGCAGCCGCCTCCCGTTTGGGTCATCATTACGCTGGTGCGGTTCGGGTCGTATTGTCCGCTTTCCAAAGCGGACACCAGCTGTCCGATGGAAATAATGGCAGGGTAGCAGGCGTCATTGTTTACATATTTTAAGCCCACATCAATGGCCGACTTATCCATAGAGGGCAGAACCACCACATTGTAGCCGCTTTCCGTAAAAGCCTGCCCGATTAAACCGTTTTGGTGTATAGGTGAAAGGATAGGCATTAAAAGCGTATGCTTAGCCTTCATATCCTTGGTGAAAACCGGCTGTTGTACAGGCTCCGGATGCAAAGGAATGATTTTGGCAGGATGCCGTCCCGCCTTTTGCGCCCGCTCCGCCACCGCCGCTTTCAACGAGCGTAGACGAATACGAACGGCGCCCAGGTTGCCGCCTTCATCTATTTTCAATACCGTATAAAGCTTGCCCGCATCCCGCATGATCTCTTCCACCTGGTCTGTGGTGACGGCATCCAGGCCGCAGCCGAAGCTGTTTAGCTGAACCAATTCCAGATTCGGATTTTGCACCACCGCTTTGGCTGCGGCGTACAGGCGGGCGTGATAAACCCATTGATCCACCACCCGCAGTCCGTCCATGCCTTCGCAGGCGGCAAGCATATCCTCCGTCAAAACATGAAAGCCCTCCTGGGTAATGATATTGGCAATGCCGTGATTGATTTCAGGGTCAAGGTGGTAAGGGCGTCCGGAAAGAACAATGGCTTTTTCTCCGTGTTCGGCAATATGCTGCAGCAAAGCCTGCGCCTTATGCTTTAAATCCTGCTTCAGGGCGGCAAGCACCGCAAAGCCGTGCTCCACGGCGCTACGGACTTGCGCGGGTTTTATGCCGTAGGAAGAAAATTCTTTATACAGTATTTTGGCTAAGCCCTCCGGATCTGCCAAGTTGACAAAAGGATGGAAGTAAGGTACTTCCCGGTTGCGGATCGCATCAATATTTTTGGCAATCACCTCCGGATAGGATTGTACCACCGGGCAATTAAAATGGTTTGCCGCTTTGCTGTTTTCTATCTGCTCAAAAATGACGGAAGGGTAGAAAATGGCGTCTACCTTGGCGTCCAAGAGCGCTTGGATGTGTCCGTGACTGATTTTGGCAGGGTAGCAGACCGTGTCGCTGGGAATGGTATCAATACCCGACTCATACAGATTCTTGTCCGACTTTGGAGAAAGCTGAACCCGAAAGCCCAAATCGGTCAGTATGGTGTGCCACAAAGGATAGTTTTCATACATATTCAGTACACGGGGTAGCCCCATGGTACCGAATTTTGCTTCGCTTTCGGAAAGAGAAGGGAAGTTGAACAGGCGTGCGTATTTGTACTGCACCAGATTCTCTCTCTTTTCTTTCTTCGGGCTTTTGGTTTTGGTGATATATTCAGCGCCCCTTTCACAGCGGTTTCCGCTGACAAACTTGGCGCCGTTGCTGAAGACATTGATGGTCAGGGCGCAGTGGTTCTCGCAAAGGCCGCAGCGGGAAAATTCCTTGGAAACGCTGAAGTTTTGCAGTTCTTCCGCCTGCATCATGGCGGAAGGCGTCGTTTCGTCCTCGTATTTTTCTTTGGCAATCAAGGCACAGCCGTAGGCTCCCATCAGGCCGGCGATATTCGGACGCACCACCTCCCGACCGCTGATAATCTCGAAAGCCCGCAAAACGGAATCATTGTAGAAGGTGCCGCCCTGTACAACGATTTTTTCGCCAAGATCCTGAGGGCGTTTCATCTTGATGACCTTGTACAATGCATTTTTGATTACGGAATAGCTCAGACCGGCGGAAATATCCGCAAGGCTTGCCCCCTCTTTTTGCACCTGCTTTACTTTGGAATTCATAAAAACCGTGCACTTGGAGCCCAAATCCACCGGATTTTCCGCTCGCAGCGCAGCTTTGGCGAAATCCTGCACCTCACATTGCAAAGATTTGGCAAAGGTTTCGATGAAGGAGCCGCAGCCGGAGCTGCAGGCTTCGTTAAGCTGGATGCTGGAAAGGGCACCGTCTTGAATCCAGATGGATTTCATGTCCTGACCGCCGATGTCCAGAATAAAGTCAACGCCGGGATAGAAATGATTGGCGGCTTTGTAATGAGCCATCGTTTCCACCTCGCCGTAATCAATACGCAGCGCCTCTTTGATGAGGTGCTCGCCGTAGCCGGTAATGCAGGATTTGGCGATGAAAGCAGCGTCCGGCATTTTTTGATAAATTTCCTTG
>JBGZHY010000118.1:0-5159 GCA_041848045.1 Lachnospiraceae bacterium | reverse complement strand
TGCCTATGCCGTAGATCAGATTGTGGATCTGGTGACCAATGATGTGGCGGGGATACACTTATATACGATGAATAACGCACAGACCGCCAGGGATGTTTATCGGGCGGTGGCAAGCTTATTCGGGAAAAAGACGGCACAGGATGGCGGCCGGGTATAGAAAGAGGAAGGAGAAAGCATTTATGAAAAACAGAAAAGAAGATATTGAAGAGAAAGTTCATGAAGCCTATTTATTGTGTAAAGATGCGTTTACACCATATAATTCATCTGTAACGGATATATTAGGTAAGCTGGAGATGCATGACAAGGAAGAGGACGCTTTCCTGTTTATGGTTAATAATTTTTTTCTGCAGAAGAAGCAAAGAGAAGTGATGGCAAATGAGCGCTATGATTGAAGCTGGAGTTTATAAAATTTATGCGGGTGTAAACGGTGCAGGTAAGTCAACGCTTTACAGAATAGAAGAACCGCCGGGAGAAAAAAGAGTGAATCCGGATGAAATTCTCCAAGCCTCGGGCGGTGATTGGAGAATTGAAAAAGACCAGATGCTTGCCATGAAGGAAGCGGTCAGAAGAATCAATCATTACATCAATGAAGGTATATCTTTCAATCAGGAAACCACTTTGGCAGGGCGTTCAATTTTAAATACGATAAAAAAAGCGAAGGAGAAGGGATTTTACATTCGTTTGAATTATGTAGGATTAGAAAGTGTCGATATGGCGGTGCAACGGGTAAAGGCGAGAGTAAGGGCAGGAGGACACGGCATACCGGAAGACTTCATCAGAAAGAGATATGAGGTATCGCATGCTATGCTGAGAGAAGTTTTGCCGTTCTGTGATGCTGTTAAAGTTTATGACAACTCGGAAAAATTAGTGCTGCTCGCTTGGTATGAAGATGGAAAATGGGATTTTGGTTATAGACATTGTGCGTGGTTTAATAAGGTTTTTGATGCTATGAAGTCGGAAGCAACAGGAATAAAAATCTGAAAATGGATGCTGTATAAAATGAGGGGAACAGAATGCCGCAGTTGATGACGAAATGGGGAGAGCATATCTCCAAAGACCTGCCTCATCCGGAATATCCCAGACCGAGTTTGGTGCGGGAGAGCTTTTTTAATCTGAACGGTGTTTGGCAGTATTGTATTTGCGAAAACAGGGAGATATCCGAGGAAAGCTATCAGGGAGATATTCTGGTTCCCTTTTCTCCGGAGTCCTATTTATCCGGCGTTAAAAAGCTGTTGAAGCCGGGTATGTATCTGCATTATCGAAAGATATTTTCTCTGCCTGCCGATCGAATGAAAGACAGGCTTCTTCTGCATTTTGGCGGGGTGGATCAGGAATGCGAGCTGTATGTTAACCGGCATTATGTGGGGGAACACAAGGGAGGATATACGGCATTTTCCTTTGACATCAGTTCTTATCTGCAGGCAGGGGAAAATCAACTGTATCTGCGGGTGCAGGATGCGACGGAAAAAAAGCCCCACGCCAGAGGGAAGCAGAAGCTGCACAGGCGAGGCAGGTACGGCTCCTTGTTTTACACGCCGCAAAGCGGGATATGGAAAACGGTGTGGATGGAAAGCGTTCCCGAAGACTATATTCGGAACGTGCGGCTTCGTCCCTGTTTTGATGAGGCTTCGGTGGGGGTTTACATCGAGAGCGCCGGCAAAGAGCAGAGGGCAAGAGTGGAGATATGGGAAGCTCAAAACCTTATTCTGGAAAAGGAAGTTGCCGTTAATCAGGAAAATATATTATCCCTAGGGACATTTCGGGCATGGCATCCGGACAGTCCGTTTTTGTATGATGTACGGATATACTATGGGCAGGATAGGGCGGACTCTTATTTCGGCATGCGAAAATATGCAGTGGGAAAGGATAGCAAGGGGAAACTGCGTTTCTTTTTAAACAATCGTCCTTTTTTCTTTAACGGGGTACTGGACCAGGGCTACTGGCCGGAGAGTTTAATGACACCGCCAAGCGATGCCGCTCTGGCGCAGGATATTTACAGGCTGAAGGCGCTTGGCTATAATACCATTCGCAAGCATGTGAAGGTGGAGTGGGAGCGTTTCTATTATCATTGCGATAAGGCGGGTATGGCGGTATGGCAGGATATGCCCAACGGCGGCGGTGATTACAATATGCTTTTTGTGACCTATCTGCCCAATATTTTTCCGTTTTTCGGTCGTATGATCGAGGATAGCTTTTATGCATTGTTTCGGCGAAAGGATGTACAGGGCAGGGAACAATACAAAAAAGACTTAAAGGCGATGATTGCCCGTCTGTATAATCATCCCTGCATTGCCGTCTGGGTTCCTTTTAATGAAGGCTGGGGACAGTTTGACGCCGGAAAGGCAACGGCGCTGATTCGCAAAATGGATAAGACCCGTTTGGTGAATGAGGCCTGCGGCTGGTTTGACCAGAAGGGCGGAGATATGTACAGTATTCACAATTATATCCGTAAGCTTAAGCTGCGGGAAAGAAAAGACAGGGTAGCGGCTTTGACGGAATTTGGCGGTTACGCTTATCCGGTGCCGGGACATCTTGCCTGTACAAAACGCTTCGGATATCAGGTTTATCGTTCCAAAAAGGAGCTGACAAAAAATTATCGGCGCCTCTGGGAGGAGGAAATATATCCGAATATTTCCAAAGGACTGTGCAGCGCCATTTATACCCAGACCAGCGACATTGAGGAGGAGATAAACGGGATTTTCACCTATGACCGAAAGGTGCTGAAACTATCGGCAAAGCATTTGCGCGCCCTCCATCAAAAGCTGTACCGGATTTTTGAAAAAAGTGTATAAAAGATGAAAAGCTGGGAATCAAAGTTTTCCCAGCTTAAACATTTCTATCATTTCCTGCCCGACGCTGATGTGCCTCTCCAGAACCGGAACATCCTTGCGGTGAAACCAGTAAGCGCCTTTGAGCTCGCTTTCCTGGTAGACGATGGTATCATCACCGTCCAATTCCGCGGTGTAGGCAAGCATCAAGGTGTCACTGAATCCCCAAGGCTGGGATTTGTACTCTCGGATATTCTTGACCCGCAGACCGACCTCTTCTTTTACCTCACGGATAACCGTGTCAATCGGGCTTTCGCCGATTTCTACAAAGCCTGCCACCAGAGCGTAGTTCGGATAGGCGCCATGCTTGTCCTTAGTTAGGACGATGCGTTCCTTGTCGATAACGGCAACGATGACGGCAGGGCTGATTTTCGGGTATTCTCTCAGCTGACAAAGGGGGCAGACCATGGCACGCTCCGTTTCCGAATGCCGGTTTTTGCTGCCGCAGTGACCGCAGAAAAAGCGGGAACGCATCCAGCGCTGCACATGGCTGGCGGTGCTTGCCGCAAAGGCGTGCTTTTTGGGTTCAAAAAAGCGGAGAAAGCGCAGGGGCTTAAAATAAAGGCAGGTGGGTCTGCCCTCCGTATCCTGCAGAATATTCTCTTCGTCTGCACCTTTTAAGCAGCGCAGCTGCATGTCCTTATCCAGCAGTACAAAAAACTCTTCTTTGTGTTCTTCCTTACCGGGAAGAGCGATGCAGCCGGTATAATAAGAGTGTTTGGCAATGTAGTCCGAAGTAAATACCGGCAGCATATCCTTAAGTCTTGGCAGTCGCCATTTGTCTTCTTCTTCCCGACAGAGCAAAATTTGTTCCGCATCAAACAGGCAAATGAAAGCCTCTTCCTTCTCCGCTTTTTTATGCACATATTCCGGAAAGAAATGATAGGGTTGTATTTCGTTGAGCATATCTCTACCTTTCTATACCGTGATACTGATCTAAGAGCCTGTTTTTCACATCCCACAGCTTCTTGGACAAATCCACATAAGGACTGTGGGGATATTCCAGACGCTTGGACTCATCCCAGAGGGTATTCAGCTCCGAGCGGCAGTACGCCTGTATATCCATCACGCTCGGTGATTGATATACACAGACGCCTTTTTGGAAAACCGGAATGAGCATCTTGCGGATGCGGTAACTGCCGCCTTTTAATTTCGTCTTTTTCCATGTTTCAATGGGATCAAAAATCAGCAAATCTTCCTTCTCATCAAACTCCTCGTCGGCGAAGCTGATGAGGTCGGCAATGATTTTACCCTCCTGTTTGTCATAGAGGCGATGTATCATTTTATCTCCCGGATTCGTGATTTTTTCGGCATTTTCGGAAAGCTTGATTTTCGGAATGAAGGTTCCGCTATGCTTATCCATAATGGCAGCTAGCTTGTAGACGCCGCCGAAGCTTGGATTGTCCTTGGAGGTAATGAGGTTGGTACCTACGCCCCAGGCGTTGATTTTGGCACCCTGCAGTTTCAGGGAGCTGATCAGGTTTTCATCCAAATCGTTGGAAGCGGAGATGATGGCGTCCGTAAATCCTGCCTCATCCAGCATTTTCTTTGCTTTCTTGGAAAGGTAAGCAAGGTCACCGCTGTCCAGGCGAATCCCGTAGCGCTTCAGGACAATTCCCCGTTCACGCATTTCCGTAAATACTCGGATGGCATTTTTTACGCCGCTTCCCAAGGTGTCATAGGTATCCACCAGTAAGATACAAGGATCCGGATAAATAGCGGCATAGGTTCTGAAAGCGCTCAATTCATCCGGAAAGCTCATGATCCAGGAATGGGCGTGGGTTCCGCTGACCGGGACATGAAACAGCTTGCCCGCAAGAACATTGCTGGTAGAAGCGCAGCCTGCAATAATGGCGGCACGGGAGCCGTATACGCCTGCGTCAGGTCCCTGGGCACGGCGCAGCCCGAACTCCATCACATTGTCGCCGCCTGCGGCATAGACTACTCTGGCTGCTTTGGTGGCAATCAGAGATTGGTGGTTCATGATATTCAGCAGTGCCGTTTCAATCAACTGTGCCTCCATAATCGGAGCAATAACTTTGATGAAAGGCTCTCTGGGAAACATCACACTGCCCTCCGGCAGAGAATAAATATCGCCGGTGAAACGAAAGTCCCGGAGATAGTCCAGAAAATCCTCGTCGAAAATACCGGTACTTCGCAGATAAGCAATATCATCTTCGTTGAATTTTAAATTCTGTATATAGGCGATTACCTGCTCCAGGCCGGCGCAGACGGAATAGGCGTTGCCGCAGGGGTTTTTGCGGAAAAAGGCATCGAAAATCACCTGCTCATTCGCATGCTTTTCTTTAAAATACACACAGAAAACAGGCT
>JBGZHY010000117.1:0-7888 GCA_041848045.1 Lachnospiraceae bacterium | reverse complement strand
TTCTTTTTCTATTCATAAAGTTGCCGAAAAATCACATATTCAGATTAGTGATATTGAACTCCATTATGATGAATTAGAAAAGAAAATGCTGGATGAATTCTTCGCATATGCCAAAGAACATAGTAATTTTTTCTGGATTCATTGGAATATGCGTGACATTAATTACGGATTTAAGGCTATTGAACATAGGTACTCTGTTTTAGGCGGTATCCCTTATAACATTCCTGATGAAAAAAAGATTGACCTTGCCCGTCAGCTAATAAACTGTTACGGTGTTGGTTATGCAGGACATCCCCGTATGGAGAAGCTTTTAGAACAAAATGATATTAAAGCCAAAGACTATCTTAATGGTTCGCAAGAAGCTGCTGCTTTCGCAAATAAAGAATACGTCAAGCTACATATGTCCACGCTACGTAAAGTTGATGTCTTTTCAAATATCCTCAACAGAGCAATTAACAACACACTGAAAGTTAATTCAAAATGGACAGAAATATATGGAATATCCATTCAAGGAATCCTAAATTATTGTAAAGATACATGGTGGATCCAAATCCTTTGGACACTTATTTCTATGGTTATTGGTGCTGTAATTGGAGAATTTATTGGAAAAATTATCTAACCATTACTTATTCTACCTAATTCAACACAAATAACGACAAAAAGCCCTTAGCCATGAGTTTTATACCCACAGCTAAGGGCTTAGTTTATAATATGGATTTATTTGTTGCACAACCGCCTGTCAATCATTCTCTAACCCTAAAACCACTGGATTACAAGAATAATGGCTCTCATGCAACCGTTATCAATTTGTTATCAAAAGACTTTTAAAAATGCTGCAAACCCGCATAAACGCTGGGTTCACTAAGCATTTTTGTTTATTCCAACTCTATCGTTCCCGGCGGCTTGCTCGTCACATCATACAGCACCCTGTTCACGTGCCCCACCTCATTGATAATCCGGCTCGTCACCCGCTGCAGCACCTCGTATGGAAGCTGCGCCGCCTCTGCCGTCATAAAGTCAACAGTGTTCACGGCGCGCAGAGCCACCGCATAATCATAAGTGCGCTCATCCCCCATTACACCCACACTGCGCATATTGGTCAAAGCGGCAAAATACTGCCCTATGCTCCTGTCTAGACCGGCTGCCGCAATTTCCTCACGATAAATGGCATCCGCCTCCTGCACAATCTTCACCTTTTCAGCGTTCACCTCGCCGATGATACGGATTCCCAGTCCCGGTCCGGGGAAAGGCTGACGATACACCAGCTTCTCCGGAATACCCAACTCCAATCCGGCTTTACGCACTTCATCCTTAAACAAATCCCGCAGCGGTTCTATAATCTCTTTGAAATCGACATAATCCGGCAGGCCGCCCACATTGTGATGGGACTTGATGACTGCGCTCTCTCCGCCGAGTCCGCTTTCCACCACATCCGGATAAATGGTTCCCTGTACTAGGAAATCCACCTTTCCTATCTTCTTGGCTTCCTCCTCAAAGACGCGGATAAACTCTTCGCCGATAATTTTTCTCTTTTGCTCCGGCTCCGAAACCCCGGCCAATTTTCCGTAGAATCTCTCCTGCGCATTTACCCGAATGAAACGAAGCTTGTATGGCCCCGTAGGACCGAATACCGCCTCCACCTCATCCCCTTCGTTTTTGCGCAGCAGACCGTGGTCCACAAAAACACAGGTGAGCTGCTCTCCGATTGCCTTGCTCAGCATCACGGCAGCCACGGAAGAATCCACTCCTCCCGAAAGGGCGCAAAGCACCTTACCCTTACCTACCTTTTCTCTGATTTTGGCAATTTCCGTTTCCACAAAGGCATCCATCTTCCATGTGCAGCTGCAGCCGCATATGAGGCGCACAAAATTGCCCAGCATCTTGGAGCCCTCTGCCGTATGCAGAACCTCCGGATGGTACTGAATACCGTAGAGCTTTTTCTCCGCATGTTCAAAAGCCGCAACCGGACAGTCCTTAGTATGAGCCGTTATCGTAAAACCGACAGGAATGTCTGCCACATAATCAAAATGACTCATCCAGCAAATGGTCGGAGAACCGACGCCTTGGAATATGGCGGAATCCCGCTTATCAATGAACACCTCCGTTTTGCCGTACTCTCTCACCTCGGCACTCTTGACTTCGCCCCCCAAAACATGGGACATAAGCTGTGCACCGTAGCACAGACCCAAAATAGGAATACCCGACTCAAACAACTCCTTTGTATAGCCGGGAGCGCCTTCCTCATAACAACTGTTCGGACCTCCCGTCAGTATAATACCCTTTGGATTCCTCGCCTTAATTACGGCAAGTTCCGTCTTATAAGAATAAATCTCGCAATATACTTGATTTTCCCTGACGCGCCGCGCCACCAACTGATTGTACTGTCCTCCGAAATCAATGACAATAATAAGCTCTTGTTTTAAATTCAACGCTTCTTCCTCCGTCCCACAATCTTTTCCAATGCCTGTCCTGCAGTATATTTTCCCCTTAAGACAGATAGCGACCTACATACTGCCCCGTATACGATTCCTTCACCAGCGCAATCTCCTCCGGTGTGCCTTTGGCCACTACGGTACCGCCGCCATCTCCCCCTTCCGGCCCTATATCAATGATATAATCTGCCGTTTTGATAACATCCAGGTTATGTTCTATTACTATAACAGTATTTCCACTGTCTGACAAGCGTCTTAAGATATCCACCAGCTTGTGGACATCGGCAAAATGCAGACCTGTTGTCGGCTCGTCCAATATATAAATGGTCTTGCCCGTGCCCCGCTTGGAAAGCTCCGTTGCCAATTTGATGCGCTGGGCCTCCCCGCCACTTAATTGGGTGCTGGGCTGTCCCAGACGTATATAAGAAAGTCCCACGTCATACAAGGTTTGAATCTTCCTCTGTATGGTCGGAATATGCTTGAAAAATTCCAAAGCCTCCTCTACCGTCATGTTCAATACGTCATAAATGGATTTCCCCTTATATTTTACCTCCAGGGTTTCCCGGTTGTAGCGTTTTCCGCCGCAAACCTCGCAGGGCACGTACACATCCGGCAGGAAATGCATTTCTATTTTGATGATGCCGTCCCCGGCGCAGGACTCGCAGCGTCCTCCCTTTACATTGAAGCTGAAGCGCCCCTTACTGTATCCCTTTGCTTTCGCATCCACCGTAGAAGCAAAAAGATCACGTATCATATCAAAAACGCCGGTATAGGTAGCAGGATTGGAACGAGGCGTTCTGCCGATGGGGGACTGATCGATGGCAATCACCTTGTCCAGGTGCTCCAGCCCTTCTATGGAATCATGATTTCCCGCGATAACATGGGCCTTGTTCAGCTTTCTTGCCAGGGCCTTGTACAAAATCTCGTTGACAAGGGAGGATTTTCCTGAACCGGATACCCCCGTCACACAGGTCATAATGCCCAGCGGAAAATCCACATCAATATGCTTCAAATTGTTGTGGGCGGCTCCTTTCAGGCGAATAAAGCGCAGCGGCTGTCTACGACTTTCCGGCACCCGGATTTTGATTTTACCGGACAGATACTGTCCCGTAACGGAAGCCCCGTTTGCCATGATTTCCTCTGCCGTACCTGCAGCCACAACTTCACCGCCATGCTCCCCTGCTCCGGGACCGATGTCTACAATATAATCCGCCTCCTTCATCGTATCCTCATCATGTTCCACCACAATAACGGAATTGCCTATGTCCCGCAAATGCTTCAAGGTTGCCAGCAGCTTGTCATTGTCCCGCTGATGCAGACCGATGCTCGGTTCATCCAGAATATAAGCCACTCCCTGTAAACCGGAACCGATCTGGGTAGCCAAGCGGATGCGCTGCGCTTCTCCGCCGCTCAGAGTTCCGGTATTTCTGCTGAGGGTCAGATATTCCAATCCCACATCTATCAAAAAGCTGACTCTGGCACGAATCTCCTTCAATATCAAAGCACCGATGGCCTGTTGCATAGGACTGAGCTCCAGCCCGTCAATGAAGCGGCGAAAAGCGACGGTAGACATATCCGTTGCATCATAAATATTTTTGCCTCCCACCGTAACGGCAAGAGCCTCCTTTTTCAGCCTTTTGCCCCCGCAGGATTTACAGCTTTTAATGCGCATAAACTGCTCATATTCCGCTTTGGCACTGTCGGAATAACTTTCCTTGTAGCGCCTCTCCACATTTTTAAGCAGCCCCTCAAAAACAACAGGATAAACCCCCTTTCCCCTCTGGCTTTCGTAACGGACGCTGACCTCCTTATCCGTTCCGTAAAGAATGATATCCTGTATTGTTTTCGGATAATCCTCAAACGGCGTATCCAAATCAAAATGATAAGCCTCGCACAGAGCACGCAAAACGGCATTGGTAAAGCTTTTCTTATCGTTGCAGCTTTGCCATCCCATGGCGGTGATGGCTCCCTCCTGAATGCTTAAGCTTCTGTCCGGAATCATCAGATCCTCGTCAAACTCCATCGTATATCCAAGACCCACACAGTCCGGGCAGGCACCGAAGGGATTGTTGAACGAAAAGGTTCTGGGCTCCACCTCATCAATGGAAATCCCGCAGTCCGCACAGGCAAAATTCTGTGAAAAGGTCAGCAGCTCCCGGTCGATAACATCCACATTGGCATAGCCCTCACCCAAAGAAAGGGCAGCCTCCAGAGAATCCGTCAGGCGCTTTTGAATGCCCTCTTTCATCGCCAGCCTGTCCACCACAATGTCGATACTGTGCTTGATGTTCTTGTCCAGCTGAATATCCTCTGACAAATCATACTGGCTTCCGTCTATGATTACCCTGACGTAACCGCTTTTCTTGGCGGAGGCAAGCACCTTCTCGTGCCTTCCCTTCTTGCCCTTCACAATGGGCGCCAGAATCTGAAATTTTGTCTTCTCCTCCAATTCCATAATGCGATCCACCATCTGGTCTATGCTCTGCTTATGAATGGCCTTTCCGCACTTCGGGCAGTGAGGAACGCCGATGCGGGCATACAAAAGACGCATATAGTCGTAAATCTCCGTCACGGTTCCTACAGTGGAGCGGGGATTGCGGTTGGTTGACTTCTGGTCTATGGAAATCGCCGGAGAAAGACCCTCGATGCTCTCCACATCCGGTTTCTCCACCTGACCCAAAAACATACGTGCATAGGAAGAAAGAGATTCCATATAGCGCCTCTGTCCCTCCGCATAAATGGTATCAAAGGCAAGTGAGGACTTCCCCGAACCGGATAAGCCCGTCAGCACCACAAGCTGCTCCCTCGGTATATCCAAAGAAATATTCTTTAAATTATGCTCCTTGGCACCCCTGATTTTTATATATTGATTTTTCATATCTTCTCCATTCTCTCTGACTACTCCGCTCCATTCTATACGCTTATCCCGCCGATGGCAAGTCCGGTTAAAATATCTTTTCCCCAATATAACATATATCGAACATATTTTCTAGTATTATAGAGCGCTTTTCATCAAAAAAACTCCCCCCGCGGAATCCTGTCCCGACGGAGGAAGCTTCTTTCTATGCACATCCTCTGCATTTACATAAATTCAAACACATCCACCCATTTCAAGAGCTTCTCTTTTTCCTCAGCATCGGCTTTTTCCAGGCGGACTGCCGCTACAATCGGAATCCAGAGATTGATCAGGCGCCTGCTGATACCGGACTGCCTGCAAAATTCATCCAGATAAGCCTCGGCTTTCTGCTCATCCTCAAAGGAAAAGAGCAAAAAGGTCATTGCCGCATCGGCAGAGGCATTCCCTTGACTTGCATGCGCCCAGTCCAAGATAAAATATCCGCCGTCTTCCGTCAGCAGGATATTGCTGGGATGAAAATCTCCATGCAGCAGCTTTACATGGTCCTTCATACTGTTTAACCTGATCAGAAGCTCGTATCTGCTGTCCTTACTCAGCATCTCCAGACCGTCTATGATTCTGCCGTACTTTGCCTTTATCCTGGTCAGCAACGGAGAACGCCTGCCGTGTACATCCATTTGTATGCGCACAAAGATTTCCATATACTCCTTGGCTTTTTCAGGATGCTCCCGCATCAGCGCCTCCAGGGTTTTGCCCGGTTTCTTCTCCAACTCTATGGCAAAGCCCTCCTTTAGGTTCTGCACGGACAATACCTTGGAAATCGGCAGACCGGTTTCCTCCACTCTGGCAGTATTCAGCGCCTCGTTAAACACATTTGCCTTGCTGTGACTCGGAACGAAGACCTTTACCACTCTGTCGCCCGCATCATACACCGTCTTATATGGCCGCTTTACAATGACATTCTTTAACTCCATAGCATTTACCTCCCTTGCCCTTTCCTCTGCATTATCTTCCATAGTATGCATCCAAGTAAATTTGCTTCAGCTCGCTGATCAGCGGATATCTCGGATTAGCTCCCGTACATTGGTCGTCAAAGGCCTGCTCGCTCATTTCGTCCAGTCTGTCCAGGAAAGCCTTCTCATCAATACCGTATTCCCGAATACTCTTCGGCACGCCGATAAGCGCCTTCAACTCTTCAATCTTGGCAATAAAATTCTCCAGTATCTCATCCTCATTCCTGCCCGTCACACCGATATATCTTGCACACTCCACATATCTTTCCTTCGCTTTCGGATACTCATACTGTGAGAAGGTACCCATCTTGGTCGGCACTTCGGAAGCATTATAGCGGATAACCTGGGTCAACAAAAGTGCATTGGACCAGCCGTGCGGAATATGATGGAAGGCTCCCAGCTTGTGCGCCAGAGAATGGTTGATGCCCAGGAAAGCATTGGCAAATGCCATTCCGGCAATGCAGGAGGCGTCCGCCATCTTCTCTCTCGCCTTCGGATCCTTTTCGCCGTTTTCATAAGCAGACGGAAGATAATCAAAGACCGCCTTCATCGCCTTTAAAGAAAGTCCCTGGGTATAATCCGTCGCCAGCATGGAAACATAAGACTCCAGAGCATGGGTAAATACATCAATACCGCTGGCGCTGGTCAGATTCTTCGGCTGCTGCATCATATTGTCCACGTCCACAATCGCCATATTCGGCAGAATCTGATAATCCGCTATCGGCCATTTAATACCCGTATCCGCATCCGTAATGATGGCAAACGGCGTTACCTCGGAACCCGTACCGGAGGAGGTAGGAATCGCCACAAAATAAGCCTTTTTCCCCATCTCCGGGAAGGTGTATACCCTCTTGCGGATATCCATAAAATCCATTGCCATATCTTCAAAATTCGCATCCGGATGCTCGTACAGAACCCACATAATCTTGGCGGCATCCATCGGTGAACCTCCGCCGAAAGCAATGATGACATCCGGCTCGAACTCCATCATCTGCTTCACACCCTCCCTTGCGCACTGCAAAGTAGGATCCGGTGTCACGCTGTAAAAGCAGCTGTGCTTAATGCCCATTTCATCCAGCTTATCCGTAATCGCCTTGGTATTGCCGTTTTTGTACAGGAAATTATCGGTTACAATAAAGGCTCTCTTCTTGTGCATAATGCTGCCCAGCTCATCAAGGGCGACAGGCATACAGCCTTTCTTAAAATATACCTTTTCAGGTGCTCTGAACCACAGCATATTCTCTCTCCTTGCCGCAACGGTCTTTATGTTGATCAAATGCTTCACCCCTACATTTTCGGACACGGAATTTCCGCCCCAGGAGCCGCAGCCGAGGGTCAAGGAAGGCGCCAGCTTAAAGTTATACAGGTCGCCGATGCCGCCGTGGGCGGAAGGGGTATTGACCAAAATACGGCAGGTCTTCATGGCAGCCTCATACTTCTGCAACTTCTCCTTTTGCGCCGTATCAATATAAATGGAAGCCGTATGACCGTAACCGCCATCCGCAATCAGGCGCTCCGCCTTTGCCAGCGCCTCATCAAAATTCTTGCACCTATACATCGCCAGCACCGGAGAAAGCTTCTCATGG
>JBGZHY010000116.1:0-13752 GCA_041848045.1 Lachnospiraceae bacterium | reverse complement strand
GATGTTCTGGCGGCGATTGCCGAGTATGAGCATACCAAAAGCACCCTGGTCAGACAAGACATCAGCACCATCACCCATGTTTTTTTTCACACGATGATTGTGGACAATGCCAAAGCCTTTGACGGCGACAGCAAGGAGGCAGGATATAACCAAGTGATGACCACCATGAAAGAATTTGAAGCTATGCTGCAAAATATGTATGAAAAAGGCTTCGTTCTTGTCCGCCTGCACGATATGGCATACGAGGTGACGGCTGAGGACGGAAGCGTCAAAATGGTCGAGGGCGACATTATGCTTCCACCGGGCAAAAAGGCGATGGTGATGAGTCAGGATGATGTGTGCTATTACGAATATATGGTAGGAGATGGTTTTGCCTCCCGTCTGGTCATCGGCGAGGACGGAAGGGTTACCACGGAAATGGATATGGATGACGGCAGCACGCAGGTAGGCGATTATGACCTGATTCCGGTGCTGAACCGTTTCATCGACGAGCATCCCGATTTCTCCTATAAGGGAGCCAAAGCCATTATTGCTTTAACGGGATACAACGGCATCTTCGGTTATCGCACGGACGAAAGCTATGCGGCGACAAATCCGAATTTTGAAGAGGACAAGAAAACAGCCGCCGCTATTGCCGAAGCTTTGCGGCAGGACGGCTGGGAGCTTGCCAGCCATAGCTGGGGGCATCGTCACCTGGGACGTATCGACTTTGATTCTTTTAAAACCGACAGCGATAAATGGGAGCGCAATGTTGAAAGCCTGATCGGTCCGACGGATATCATTCTCTTTCCCTTCGGTACCGACCTTAGCGACTGGCGTCCTTATACCAATGATAATGAGCGCTATACATATATGCATAATTTGGGCTTTCGCTATTACTGCACGGTGGATTCCAGCGTTGCATGGGTACAGCTGGGCAATAACTATTTGCGGCAGGGTCGGCGCAATCTGGACGGCTATCGTATGTGGCGTGATATTACGGAGCCTGATAATCCGAAGCTCACCGACCTGTTTGATGCCAAAAGTATTTTTGACCCGGACAGACCGACGCCTGTAGGCGTCATCCGTTCCTAAGATTTTAGGATTATCCCGCAATGTCCCTTTTTTTGTAAGATTTTCGCAAGGAAACCGTATCTTGATTTATTGCCTTGAATTGCTTATAATTAGCCTACAAAATATAACGAAGGAGAGATTTTGTGTATGTACAAGAAACTGGCTACGATTTTATTGGTTGTGATGATTTCCTGTCTGATTCCGATGGTCGCTATGGCAGGACAGTGGAAACGCGATAAAAGAGGTTGGTGGTACCAACACGGGGACGGCACTTACGTAAAGAGTGACTGGCTTAAGGACGGCGACAACTGGTATTACTTTGATGAAAACGGTTATATGAAGACCGGCTGGTTCTTCGACGGATATAACTGGTTCTACTTAGAGTCCAACGGCGCAATGCGTACCGGTGACTTTTACAGTAAGGGCGTGGTTTACCGTTTCAACGCTTCCGGCGTTTGTCTGAATCCGTACGCTGCACCGATTTCCAAGTAATATCCTATATGAACATGAAAATAGTCAAGCTCGGGCTGCTTTTCCCGACTTGACTATTCTTTTTACTGCTTTCTCATTCTTTCGATGATGGCATTAGCCCTCTCATAAACCTCTTTCGGATCTTTCCCGATTGCAAACACACCCTTCCGATACAAAATCTTCCCGTTCACCATGGTCAGGCAGACATTATCCTTGCTGCCGCTGTATACTACATTATCCAAAATGTGATTCAAAGGCTGCATATTGGGCTTTTGCAGATCCAAAACCGTCAAATCCGCCAGCTTTCCCGCGCTAAGATTGTCGGCTTCTTCCAATCCCATTGCATCGGCACCCGTACAACAGGCCATCTTCAAAACCTCTTGCGCAGGCAAAGCCGCCGCATCCTGCCTGCTGACCTTTTGCAGTGCCGTTGCCAGATACATTTCCCGAAACATATCCAAAGCATTGTTGCTTGCCGGACCGTCCGTTCCCAATGCCACCCGAATACCGAAATCCACATATTCCTGCAAAGGTGCAATGCCGCTTGCCAATTTTACATTACTGCCGGGATTGGAAATCAGATACAGACCCCGCTTACGAAAAACCTCCATATCCTCTCTGCTTAAATGCACGCAGTGATAAGCGCCTCCGCCATAGGCAAACAGACCCAGGCTGTCCAAAAACAGTGTGGGACTCATACCGTGACGCTTAATACAGCCCTGTACTTCCGCAAGGGTTTCGGAGTTATGGGTATACACCGGTGCCTTCAGCCGCTGCGCCAAAGCAGCCAGCTTTTCCAAAAGTTCCCTGCTGCAGGTATACTCCGCATGAAAGCCCAGCCGGAAGCGAATCAGCTCATGCAGCTGATTGTAATGCAGATATTCCTCTTCCACCTGCTCCACGCTGCCCACAAAATCATTTAAAGGCGCGCAAAGCACCGTTCTGAATCCCGCATCTATGGAAGCCTGCACATTCTCTTTGGTGAACATATACATATCAAAATTGGCACTGATGCCGCTGCTTAAATATTCCATAATCGCCAGGGTGGACAGCCAATACACATCTTCACCGCACAGCTTTGCCTCCATCGGAAATACTTGCTTGTGGAGCCAATCCATCAAGGGTAAATCATCGGCAAAGCTTCTTAAAAAAGTCATCGCCGAATGGGTATGCGCATTCTTAAATGCAGGAAGCAGCAAATTCCCCTCCAAATCAATCTCCTCATCAAAACGCCCTGCTTTTGCCGCAGCCTCCTTTGTATCACAAAAGGCAATGCGTTCCCCCTCTGTCCATAACTCCCCCTTAAAGGGCTCTCTGCCGTCCATCGGGGCAATCAAAGCATTATAAAAACGTATGCGCATAAAGGCTCCTTTCTATCGTTTACTCTTATCGTATATCTCTCCCAAAGCCAAAGGCGCACGGTTGTTTTTGGAAAAGAAAATAAGAAGAACCAAGGTTAAAATATACGGCAGGGTCATCGCCAGGTCGGAAAAACTGCTGGAAAGCTGCAGTCCTTTTACCATCTCATATGCCGCCGAACGGGCAAAGCCGAAAATCAGACAGGCTGCAAAGGTCGGCATAATCTTCCAGTTGCCGAAGATCAGGGCGGCAATCGCCAGATATCCCGCTCCCATATACACTGCCGCGCTGAAAGTTCCGGATATGGAATAGGCAAAACAGATACCGCCTAAACCCGCCAAAGCACCGGAGAGCAGCACAGCCGTAAAGCGTACTTTCCCGACAGGTATACCCGCCGCATCCGCCGCTTGAGGATTGTCCCCGCAGGCACGCAGATGCATACCGTAAGGCGTTGCGTATAGGACATACCAAAAAATCAGTACCAAGAGCAAAATAATCGGTTCAAATACATAAAAATTCTGAAAAAAAGCACCGACAAGGGGGATATCCGATATATAAGGCACACTGACCCGCGGGAAAATGCTCAGCATAAATTTATCACTGGGCTTGCCCGTCAGCACCGTATTGATTTGACTCGTCAAAAATCCCGTCAAAGCAAAAGCCAAAATATTCACCACCACACCGCTGATCACCTGGTTGGCTTTAAAGCGGATACACAAAAGGGCATGCAAAAGGGCATATACCGCGCCTCCAGCCATAGAAAACAGCAGGGACAGATAAATAATCTGCGTATTGCCCATAGACGTAAAATTGCTCAGCAAAATAAAAAATAATGCACCGACAAAAGCACCGAAACCGAGCATTCCCTCAAGCGCCAGATTGATGATGCCGCTTCTCTCACTGTAAATACCGCCGATGGCAATAATCAACAAGGGCAGAGAATAAGAAAGTCCGTCAATAATAACCGTATTCACTTACCGCTTTCCCCCTTTCTGTTCCTTCCCTCTGTTTAAAAGGAATTTGATATATACCCCGCAGGCGCTGAACAAGAGAATCATTCCGGTTACCAAAGATGCAATTTCCTGTCTGACCCCCACCGTACTGCTCATATAGGTACTTCCTCTTGAAATAACGGTAATCAGCAAAGAAGAAAAAATAATGCCGATCGGGTGCGAATTTCCCAAAAGGGACACCGCAATGGAATCAAAGCCCAGGCTGCTTAAGGTTCCCGGCTGTATGGACTGATAATAACCGAGATAATAACTGACTCCGGCCAGTCCCGCCAAGGCTCCGCTTAAAGTCAAGGCAAATACCACATTTGCCCCCACATTGATGCCCGCATAGCGGGAAGCTGCGGGATTTTGCCCCACCGCCTTAAGCTCATAGCCGTACTTGGTCTTTGCCATAAAAATATACAATAAAACGGCAAGCACAAGCGCCGGCAGAATCATCAGCGGAATACGCATTTTATAATCGCCAAGCAGCACATTCATCAGGCTCAGCCTTGCCGCCTGACTGATGTTTCTGGACTGTCTGGAAACCGGATCCACAAAAGATGTATTGATAAAAAAGCTGATAACATACTGAATAATGTAATTCGACATAATCGCCGAAACCACTTCATTGATGTTAAAACGATATTTTAAAATACCGATAAAGGCGCCGACCAAAGCGCCGGAAATCATTCCGATAAGCAGCACCAAAGGTTTCGCCATAAGGGCGGGCAGCTTACTGTAGCCCACCAAAATACTGGCAATAAAGCCGGCAAAGAGCATCTGTCCGGATACGCCGATATTAAACAGCCCCGCCTTAAAGGCTACTGCCACCGCCAAAGCGGCGAAAATCATCGGCGTCAGCGCATCCAAGGTTTCAAACAGATCCGTAAGCATACCTTTATAGGCGCTGTAGCTGGCTTTCGGCAAAAATCCGCTTCCCTGCAGCAGGCTTTGAAAGGCCAGCAAAGGATTTTTCCCCACCAGTACAATAATGACGGATATGGCAAGCAGACTGCACAAAATGGCCAGAGCAGGTATACTGATAAACTGCCATTTTTCATTTCGCAAAAATTTCATAAGTCCCTTTATCACGAATGTCCTACCCCCATCATATATTCTCCTATCTCATTGGCAGAAATTTCTCCGGCATCCTTAACCGTCAGCATCTCCCCTTTGTACATGACGCCGATGGTATCCGCGCAGGCAAGCACCTCGTCCAATTCCAAAGAAATCAGTAGTACGGCTCTGCCCTTATCCCTTTGTTCGATAATGCTTTCGTGTATCGCCGTAATCGCTCCGATATCCAAGCCTCTGGTGGGCTGTACAAAAATCATCAGTCTGCCCTGCTCTTCGATTTCTCTGGCCACAATGGCCTTTTGCTGGTTTCCGCCGCTCATGGAGCGAACCACACTCCGGGCACCGCTTCCGCTTCGTATATCATAATCCGCAATCAAACGCTCGGCATAATCCGAAAAAGCTTTCGCCTGAAAAAAAGCCCCCTTGGAAAAAGGCTCCTTATAGTATTTTTTCAAAGCCAGATTTTCAGAAAGGCTGAAATCCAGAACCAGCCCCACCTTCTGCCTGTCCTCCGGTATATAGGAAATTCCCAGTTCATTCCTTTTGCGGATGCTCTCTTTGCTGATTTCTTTTCCATCCAAAAAAATACTGCCTTCCTTAAGCCCCAGTAAGCCCACAATGGCGTCCGCCAGTTCCACCTGACCGTTTCCGGATACACCCGCAACGGCGAAAATCTCTCCCTCACGAACTTTAAAGCTGACATCCTTGACCAAGGTAAAATGTTCCTTATTCTCCACCGTCACATTCCGCAGCTCCAGTACCGTCTTGCCGAAACGTGGCGCTTTCTTCTGCAGCTCCAACTCCAGCTCTCTTCCCACCATCAAATTGGCCATGGTTTTCGTGGAAGTTTCCGCTACCTGCAAAATATCCACCAGTCTGCCCCTGTTCAGGATGGCGCATCTGTCCGCCACCTTTTTGATTTCTTCCAGCTTGTGGGTAATCAGGATAATGGTTTTGCCCCCTTCCCGCAAATTCCGTATGATTTCCAGCAAAAACTCGATTTCCTGCGGGGTCAGCACCGCCGTAGGTTCATCAAAAATCAGAATCTCCGCATTTCGATACAGCATCTTCAGTATCTCCACCCTTTGCTGGGCATAGACCTTCAAATCCTCTATCTTGCTGCCGGGATCAACCTCCAGGCCGTAGCTTTCGGAAAGCGCCGCCACCTTGGCATCCGCTTCCTTCATATTGACATAAGGAAACAAACCGGCTATTTTCTTTACCGGCTCAATACCAAGAACAATATTTTCCGTCACTGTATAATTGGGTACCAGCTTAAAATGCTGATGCACCATACCGATATCCAGCCTTACCGCTTCGTTCGGCGAGGAAATCCTTTCCCGTTTTCCGCGTACCCATATCTCCCCCTCATCCGGCTCGTACATACCGAAGAGCATGCTCATCAGGGTGGATTTTCCTGCGCCGTTCTCACCCAAAATGGCAAAAATCTCTCCCTTTTTTATTCCCAGGCTGATGTTGTCATTGGCCAGAATACCCGGAAAGCGTTTGGAAATGTTCTTCATTTCCACAATATATTCAACCTTCGTCTGCGACATAAAAACCCCACTTACAAATCTTTTTCCACACAAAGCCATTATATAACTATATAAAAAAAGGAGCAAGCAAAACTCTTGCTCCTCCCTATATTTTACGCCAAAACTTATTCCAGACCCGGGAACTTCTCCGGTGTATGTCCGTTAAAATTGGATGCCGGTACCACTTCGCCGCTCTTAATCAGCTCGTATGCCTCCTCCAGTTTAGTTAAGGTTTCATCGCTGAGCTGATGACGCCCTGCTTCCTTCACATAACCGGTAGAATCCGTATCCGCACCGAGAACCACATTCTCACCCTTAAAGCTTCCGTCCTTTACCTTTTCCAAAGCTCTTTCCACGTTGATATTCATTACCTTCAAAGCGGAGGTCAGAATGATGTTCTTGTCTTTATTTACACCGTCGTCATACTGGTCAACATCACAGCCGATAACAAAAGCATTTCCGTTTTCTTTCACCGCCGTAAACACGCCGTTGCCGCTGCCGCCTGCCGCTACGAAAATGATGTCCGCTCCTTCTTTCAGAAGGGCTTCTCCCACAACCTTTCCTGCCGCCTCGTCATCGAAGGTACCTACATAGTTTCCGCCTACATTAGCTCCCGTAACATCCGTACCTGCATAAGAGGCAATCTCGATAATCTGGGTACTGGTGCCCAGCTTCGCATTTGCATAGTTTACGCCGCTTTCAAATCCGTACTGGTAATTGACATTGGACGGATAGGCAATACCGTTTACCACAGCCACCTTGCCGGTTTTGCTTTCCAAAGCCGCCGCGATTCCTGCAAAAAATCCGCTTTCCTGCTCTGCAAACTGAATGGCATAAATATTATCAAGCGTAAGCTCTCCGCCCTCTCCGGAAGGGAAGCTGTCCACCAGAACAAACTTCTTGTCCGGATTATCCTGCGCTACCTGAGCAATACCGGAGAACTGGAAACCCGGTGTAATGATAACGTCATAGTCGGATACAATGCTTTCCACCGCCGGAACGGAGTTGTTTACATCCGTTTCCCTGATGGCCTGCACCGTACTGTCCGGATTCTTCTCAATGAATTTCAAAATACCATTGTAGTTATCCTCGTTAAAAGAGCCGTCATCCACACCGGAAGGACTCGTTACGATGGCAATCTTCAAACCGCCTGCCGCAGCAGCCGCGGTACTCTCTCCTGCCGCCGTTTCCGCTGCCGTACCCGCTGCCGTTGTTTCTGCAGCCGTACCTGCCGCCGTTGTTGTCTGTGTCGTTGCCGCACCTGCACAAGCCGTCAGCATGGCCAAAGCCGCCGCCGTTGAAAGTGCACCTGCCAGAATTTTTTTCATAACCATTTTACATTCCTCCTTTAAGAATAATGTCCATATACACTTTTATATAATACGCTTAAATCCGGAGATTTAAGTGATTACCTATATTGCGCCGAAGGTGAAGCCGGATTTAAACGCACGAGAGGCAAAAGCTTTTTCGTAATCCCGTAGAGCATACAAATCAATATCCGGGAAGCGAATACGCCCCTTTTCCAAAAGCTGCAGAGCCGGTTCAAAAGGACCGCAACGACTGCCGCATATCTGCAGTTCCCGTACCACCACTTCGCTCATGTCTATGTCGGCGGTACCCGCATAGGTACTCTTGATAATCAAGCGTCCCCTGCTTCTGGTAAGTGCCAGCGCCATTTTCAGCGCCTCCTTGGATCCGCTTGCCTCAATCACCGTTTCATAAGTTCCTTCCGGCTGTATAAAGGTTCGACCGAAAGCCTTGAACAAATCCAATTTGTGGGGATGATGCCCGAACACACAAAGTCTTATACCATGCAAGGCCAAAACCTGAGCAATCATAAAAGCCAGCCTGCCGTCCCCAATCAGAGCTACCTCTTCGGAGGGAGGCAAATGGTACTGCTCTACAATCTCCAGAGCCGCCGCCAAAGGTTCACAAAATATGGCCTGCCTGCTGTCCAGTTCCTCCGGAACCACATGCAGCAAAGAGCTATCTACGGTAATATATTCCGCAAAGGCACCGTCCTTGTGATGAATGCCCAATACTCTCCGGGAAATGCAATGCTTCTCCCTGCCGGATTTACAGTACAGACAGCTTTTGCAGCCTGCATTCAGCTCCGCAACCACACGCCTGCCGAGCAGGCTCTTGTCCTCGGACTCCTCCACTATGCCGACAAACTCATGTCCCAGCACAGCCTTAAAATCGGGTCTGTATCCTTTTAATATCTCCCTGTCCGTATTGCAAATAGCCGCCAGCAAAACCCGAACCAGGCTCTCGCCCTTTTGCGGCTTCGGCTTTTCATAATCTGTCCGATAGGAAAGCGTTTTGTCGAATACCAAAGCCTCCATTAAGCCTCTCCTCCCATACGGGCGATGCTCTGCGTCAACAAAGCAGCAAACTGCCTGCCTACTCTGCTCGTGGTTTCCGCCACCTCTTCATGGCTAAGCTGCTCCTTGCTGATGCCTGCCGCCATATTGGAAATGCAGGAAATACCGCACACCCGCATACCCATATGCCTTGCCGCAATCGCTTCGCAGGCGGTACTCATGCCTACCGCATCTGCGCCGAAGCTTCTGCACATCCGAATCTCCGCCGGTGTTTCAAAATTAGGTCCGCTCAACTGTACATATACGCCCTTTTTCAAGTCTATGGACAGCTCCGCCGCCACCTCCTGAATCTTTGCGCACAAAGCTTTATCATATATTTCGGACATATCCGGGAAGCGCAGACCCAATTCCTCAAAATTGGTTCCGATTAAAGGAGAAGGCACAAAATTGGCAATCTGATCCTCAATCAGCATAAAATCGCCTGCCTGAAATGTGGTATTGACACCGCCGGCGGCATTGGTCAGAAACAATATCTCCGCTCCCAAAAGGCGCATCAGGCGAGTCGGCAGCACCACATCGGACATGGCATAGCCTTCATAAAAATGTACCCTGCCCTGCATGGCAACGATATTTACACCCTTTAATTTCCCGAAAATAAATCGCCCCTTATGCCCTGCAACCGTCGAAACGGGAAAGCCTTCTATTTCGGAATAATTGACCACACACTCTTTATCTATGGTTTCCGCAAAATCACCTAAACCGGAACCCAGAATCAATGCCACCTTCGGTACAAAATCGGTCTTCGACCGAATGCTCCCCAGGCATGCCTGCAACTTTTCATAACTGTTCATCTTCTCAAGCCTCCGTCAAATTCATCGCAGGGACAGTATAGCATATATTCTGTGATACTTCCACATTCCGGAATATCTTTTCTCTACTTCTTTTCCCGCTCATACACGGCAAAAATATAATGTATGCCGCACTCTTCCGTTTCGGAACCTTTGCGTATGGTCTTCGGATCCCATTCGTCCTCACGCACCGGCGGAAAAAAGCGATCTGCCCCCTCTTCTTCCTTATCAATCCAGGTAATATACAAATTATCCGCATGCTCCATAAACTGCTCATACAGACTGGCACCGCCGCAAATAAAAATCTTTTCATCCGCATGCTCCCTTGCATAATCCAGAACAGCCTCCACACTGCTTAAAATCTGTCCTCCCTCTGCCTCCGTGTGGTTCTTGGAAAGCACGATATTCTTTCTGCCCGGCAAAGGCCGCTTCGGCAAACTCATGTAAGTCTGATACCCCATAACGAGGGTATGTCCCTGTGTGACCTCCTTAAAGTACGCCAAATCTTCCGGAATATGGAATAAAAGTCCGTTCTCCTTTCCGATGGCCCTTTCCTGGCTGGTTACCGCCGCAATCATTGCTATGTTTTTCATTTATTTTACCTCCATTATACAATGTAATTTTCAAAATATGGCCTGCAGAGCAGACAGCAGGTTGCCGAGCAGGGGTGCCAGTATAATATCATAGCTTGTCCAGCGCGCAATAATATAATCCCCCTTATTGATGACCACAACCGGCACAAAGAAAAACCAATAGCTGAATGTCACTACAATAATCAGACATACTGTAATGATTATCCGGCGCCATAGAGTCTTCCCGTCTTTTTTCTTTTCCTCCATAACAACTCCCCCCTAAAAGTAATTCTTACCTCCACTATTATAACGCAAATTGCAAAATTGTTGTCATTTATTTTTAAAGATTTTTCTTAAAATTTCTTTTTTTACAAAATGTTTAAAACAAGTCCCGAGAGGGTAAAAGTATTGTACTATAAAATGTGATATGTTATGATATAGCATATCCGATATTTTTCAATAAAATATACAAAAACAAGATATAAGAAGGGGAGTTTATTATGCAAAGAGAGATGTGTATTGAGGATTTCAGAAAGAAGAAAGAGTTTCTGCTCTGTGTGGATTCCGACGGATGTGTGATGGACACAATGAATGTGAAGCATATCAAAGGCTTCGGTCCCTGCGTCATCGACGAGTGGGAATTGGAAGAATTTCGGGATGAAATTCTGGAGCGATGGAATGTCATCAATCTTTACTCCATGGACAGAGGTTTAAACCGCTACAAAGGCCTGCATCTTATCCTGCAGGAAATTCACGAAAAATACCGCCCGGTAGAGGGGCTTGAGTCCTATCGGGAGTGGGTGCTCAATACACGTGAATTTTCTTTACCTTCCCTGCAGAAAGCCTTGGAAGCCAATCCGAATATCGGTCTGCAAAAAGCCCTGAATTGGTCGCTGGCTGTCAACAAAACGATTGCCGCTTTGGCACCGGAGGAGCTGAAGCCTTTCGAGGGCGTTGATGCCTATCTGAAAACGTTTTATGAAAGCTGCGATATTGCCATTGTATCCTCCGCAAGCCCTGCCGCCTTAAAAGACGAATGGGGACGCTACGGTCTGATTGATTACGTGGATATCATGCTTGCTCAGGATGCCGGTACAAAGGAAAGCATTATTCAAAGACTCCTGGAAAAGGGTTATCAAAAAGATAAAGTTCTGATGATCGGCGATGCTCCGGGGGATATGAAGGCGGCAGATAAAAACCGGGTTTCTTTTTATCCTATTCTGGTCGGACAGGAAGTGGAAAGCTGGAAAAAGTTTCCTGCAGCCATGGAACGCTTCTTAAACGGCAGCTACAACGAGGAATATAATGCTGCCTTACATAAGGAGTTTATAGACAATTTAAGCGTTTAATGCGGCATCAAATCATTAGGAAATCAAATTTTTAAGGAGGAGTATATGCTTACAGAGAAATTTTTTGAAGTATTGAAATACGAAGGTGCTGTATCCATTACATCCTGGGGTGAGGATGAGCCCCACGTATTGCACCTGGAACTCATACCTGGTCATTAAAGGAGAAGATAAAATCCTGATTCCGGCAGCGGGCATGACTTCCACAGAAAAAGATGTACAAACAAACAACAAAGTAATTCTGACTCTGGCTGCAAGAGAGGTTGAAGGCTTCAACGGATATCAAGGAACCGGCTTCCGTATCGAAGGAAGATCAAAGTTTTTGGAGGGCGGCGAGTATTTTGACGAGATGAAAGCCAAATTTCCTTTCCTAAAAAGGGTACTGGAAATTAGCGTGGACTCGTCCAAACAGCTTCTATAAAGGACAAAGCGGACTCAGAAAAGTCCGCTTTATTTTTAACAATACTTTGCATAATAGGCTAAAATAGCGGAAACCGTTTTTCCGTCCCTAATTTCACCTTTATAAATCAAGTCCAATAAATCCTTGATTTCCCAATATTCCACACGGATATATTCGTCCGTATCCAAATGCTGCCTGCCGGGCTTCAGGTTTTTTGCTACAAAAATATCTATTTCTTCATTGCAGAAAGCTACTGTTGTATCTATACGAAGCAAAAATTCCAAGTCCTCCGGTTTATCCACTTTCATCCCGATTTCTTCTTCCAGCTCACGAAAAGCACATAAAACCCTCGGTTCTTCGATATTATCCACCTTACCCGCAGGTATTTCCAAGGTGAAACGATCCAAGGCATTTCTATACTGTCTGACCATAATCAGCTTTCCGTCATCTGCCACCGCCACCACGGCAGCCGCACCGTCATGATGAATAAAATCCCATACCGCATGATGTCCGTTCGCCTCAATATAATCCTTATATACCTTTAAGATGGTTCCCTCGTACGCCAACTCTCTTTTCAATCGCCTGATCGGCGTCTGCATATCCTGATTTCCCATAAAATCTTCTCCATCCTTTGCACGATTTATTTTTTTAATTCCAAACAGCGCTGATAGCATGCCTCTCCGGCTTTTTGCACTGCCTTGTTAAAGCCGTGCTCCTCCAAAGCCAACAAAGCGGCAATGGTGGTTCCTCCCGGCGAACAGACTCTGTCTTTTAAAACGGAGGGATGTTCTCCCGTTTCCAAGAGCATCTTTGCACTTCCCAGCATCGTCTGTGCAACCATCAGAAGGGCATCTTCCTTGGTCAAACCAAGCTTCAAGCCCGTATCTGCAATGGCTTCCGCAAAAGCATACATATAAGCAGGCGTCGAACCGGAGATACAGACTACCGCATCCATATATTTTTCTTCCACTCGTTGATATCGCCCAAAAGCCGAAAATAAAGCAGCTACTTCCTCTTCTTCCTCTCGACTCAAAAAATCCGTGTAAGCAAGCGCCGTCATTCCCTCCAATACCAAAGCAGGGGTATTCGGCATGGCACGCAGCACCCTTACTCCCTTTAAACGAGCTTTGATACTTTCTATGCTAATCCCCGGAGCAATGCTGATAAAAATTTGCCTCTCCTCCAGCCATCCCTCCAAATTCTTATAAATGCTTTCATAAACCTGAGGCTTTACTGCGCAAATGATATAATCCGCACCTTTTATCAGGCTTCTGCTGTCCGGCACAAAGGCAACCCCCGTACTTTCACAAATGGAAAGCGCCTTCTGCCTGTCCGTTTCCGTAAATGCCAAATCCTCTTTCCTATACAGTGACAATAAGCCCTTTAGCATAGCCTGTCCCATATTCCCCATCCCGATAAATACAATTTTTGCCATTCTCTTCACTCCATTCCGCTTATAAAAATAGCGGAAACCTTACGATGATAAGGTTTCCGCTCAAACAAAAAAGAGCGCGAGACGGGGTTCGAACCCGCGACCCCGACCTTGGCAAGGTCGTGCTCTACCAGCTGAGCCACTCGCGCATATCAATATCATACCCTGAAAACCACACATCAAACAACAAACACTTCCTAAACGACTTCTTGGTTAAACCCTCGACCTATTAGTAATCATCAGCTTAATACATTACTGTACTTACACCTTGGCCCTATCTACCTCATAGTCTTTAAGGGTTCTTACTGCTTTCGGATGAGATATCTCATCTTGGGGGCTG